>JAQTWS010000031.1 GCA_028689175.1 Minisyncoccota bacterium | reverse complement strand
TAAAAAAGAATTATTCGAATGTTAGCGATCTTGCAATGTATGTTCAGGGAAATGACAATGTTGTTTTTGAAGATAGTTCAATAAATTCTTCTATTATCGGATCTACAGAGAGCTATCTTGTTGTTGAGAAGGCGGAAATAGCTTCTGGGAGATTTTTTACAAAAGAAGAAGAAAAGGATTTTGCTCAAGTTGCAGTTTTGGGGTCAAAATTAGCTAAAGATTTATTCGGAGATCAGGATCCTATTAATAAAAGAATAAAGATTAAGAGGTTAAGTTTTAGAGTCATAGGAGTTCTTGAAGAAAAAGGTAGCAGCATGACCCAAGACCAAGATAAGTCTGTTGTTCTACCGATAAAAACGGCTCAGAAACTTTTATTTGGCATTAATCACATTAGTTTTATAAGAATAAAAATGATAGACGAAACCTTGAGTGATTCAACGGTTGAAGATGTATCTGTTTCTTTAAGAGAAAGTCATAATATAGATGATTCTGAAGACGATGATTTTACAATTAACGCTGCAGTAGATGCACTTGATTCTTTGGGCGCCATTACGGATGCGTTAAAGTTCTTTTTAGTTACTGTGTCCGCAATATCTCTTATTGTGGGTGGTTTTGGAATAATGAACATTATGCTTGCAACAGTTGAGGAGAGAGTTAAAGAAATAGGTTTAAGAAAGGCTTTAGGTGCTAAGAATTATCAAATTACACTGCAATTTTTAGTAGAAACTGTAGTGATAACTTTTTTAAGTGGCATAATTGGTATTATTTTGGGAATATTAATATCTTATATCGCTTTTAAAGTAATTATTGCTCTTCAAATAAGCTGGTTTTTCTTAGTGCCTGTTGATTCAATAATACTTGCAACTCTTGTTTCAATCAGTATTGGTCTTGTATTCGGTATTTATCCGGCACAAAGGGCAAGTAAATTAGATCCAATTGAAGCATTACGTTATGAATAGTTTTAAAATAGCCTACGACAATTTAAAAAAAAATAAAACAAGGATGGTTTTGACTATGATTGCGATCGCACTTGGTATTGCTATTTTAATTATTATGATGGCTACCTCTGCAGGACTTAAAAAAATGGTTTTAAGCGAGATCGATTTTTATGGTTCTGATATGATTAGTATTGAAACAAGAGTGCCTGGCAGGAGTAGCACAGATTCGGTTTCTGATTTTGCAAAGGGGGTTGTAGTGACCACATTCAAGAATAAAGATGTTGATAAGTTGAAGAAGCATGAAAATGTAGAAAGTGCGTATAGTTATGTGACAGGACAGGAAATTATTAAATACAAAGGGGAGAATAGAAGTGTATTAATTTTCGGGTATGGTGCTGATGCTCCTAAAGTTGAAAAATTAGATATAGGGGAAGGTAGATTTTATACTGAAGAAGAAGAGACTTCTGCAAGTCTAGTTATTGTTTTGGGATATGAATTGAAGGAAAATCTTTTTGGGGATAATGATGCGATTTCAAAAACAGTTTATGTAAAAAATTTGCCTTTCAAGGTGGTTGGAGTGGCCAAAAAAAGAGGTGGAAGTCTTTCAATGAGCTTGGATTCAATAGCATACATTCCCACAATAACGATGCAAAAAAAAATACTCGGAACAGATTATGTTTTGGGAGCTGCCATAAAAGTAAAAGATGTTTCTAAATTAGATGAGACTAAGGATGACATAATATATATTATGAGGGAGGAGCATGACATTAAAAACCCTGAAAAAGAAGATGATTTTGAGGTTATGACCATGGTTGAGGCAATAGGAATGATTAATAATGTTGTTAACGGGATCAATGCTCTTTTAATAGCTTTAGCCTTAATATCTCTTGTTGTTGGAGGAGTTGGCATTATGAACATTATGTATGTTTCAGTTACAGAAAGAATTTTCGAAATAGGGTTAAGAATGTCTATTGGAGCAAAGAAAAAAGATATAATGCGACAATTTCTAGCAGAGGCTGTGCTTTTAACCCTTGGCGGAGGCGTCTTAGGTATTGCTTTTGGTATTTCGATTTGTTTATTGTTTAATTATGCTTCTTCTGTTTTAAATATTGGAATTACTGCAGATGTTTCGCTCTCTTCTATAATCTTCGCCCTTATATTTGCCACATTTTTGGGACTTTTGTCAGGGGTTTATCCAGCAAAAAGAGCTTCTAATTTAGATCCAATAGTTGCCTTGAGAAAATAATAACATTCTTGTCTTGCAATAATTTTTAAAATCGTGTATGTTTCTAATAGTTGTTTAAAAACAACTTATGTGTGATTGCAATGATGTGTAAAAATGTGCAAGACTTGGTTGTTCAAAAAAAGTTTGAAGAAGTCGCGAGGATGCTTGAAAATGGATCTCATAAGTTAAAAGATTGTCAAAAATTTCCGGACACAGTTATACTGTTACTTGAAGGATATACAAAATCAGTAATTTCAGAAAAAAGAGTGCTTGTAATTTTTGGACATTTGAGCAGGAAAGGAGTTTTCACGCAAGAATTCAAAGAAAGAATAAAATGTCTTCAAGCCTATTCTGATTTAAAGGAAAATCTTTCAAAAAGGATTATTTTTGAATTGATATAAGTTTTCTGCAAATATATGCAGATTTTTTTTATGGTATTAAGATAAATTGAATACACAAAATATTTAGAGAGCTCAAAGAGGTAGTTAGAATATTTGACAATCGTATTTACTTTGTATATACTTTATATATGAAGGTAATAATTAATGTTAAAACTGAAAAAGAAGTAAAAGAGAATGCTCAAAGGCTTGCAAAAGAGCTAGGTCTTTCTTTAAGCGATGTTTTGAATGCATCTTTAAGGAATTTTATTAGGACTCGTGAAGTTCATTTTTCACACACCCCGAGAATGACTGAAGAACTAGAAAATTTAATCGAAAAGACAGAAAAAGACATTGCTCTAAACAAGAATATGTCGCCACGATTTAATGATGCAAAAGAGGCAATAAAATATCTTGATAGCTTATGAAATTTTTTTCTTTCTGTAAAAGTTTTGAAAAGCAATACAAGAAGTTAAATCAAAAGAGTAAAAACAAGTTTAAAGAAAGGCTTAATCTTTTGCTTGAAGATGAATTTAATCCGATCTTAAATAATCATTCGCTTAATGGAAAATATGAAGGATATAGAAGCATAAATATTAATGGGGATATGAGGGCAATTTATAAAGTTAATGCAGACAACATTATTTTCACCACAATAGATAATCATAATAATTTATATAAATAGGCGATTTTATTCTAATTATTTGAAAATACTGTTATTAATCAAATTTCACCTCATGGAGGTGTTTCTTTTTATAATAAAAAGAATAAATGTGAAATTGATATAATTTTAGACAAAAAGATTGCTTGAGATTAAGCTAACTGGACTTTCAAAAGATTTAAAGAAGTTGGGGGAATTAAACAAGTCTTTGGATATTAAAAGTTATTATGTAATTTCTAAGATAAACAAGAAAGGATTTATTTATCCATTATCAATATAATTAAATTAGGTAGCCTAATTTGCATTTTATTTTCGCACATGGTATATTATTACTTAATAAGTTTTAATTAAATTATGCCAGCTATAGAAAAAAAGGAAAACCAAAATAATAATATTAGCAAAAGAAAACTACTTATCATGTTTTTAGCAATTATAGTAACTGCTTCTTTTTTATACTTTGCTTTTATTAAAAAAGATATAAAAGAAGAAATAGTAAACAATGATTGCTTTACTATAAAGACAAGAACAGTTGACGGAGCTTCAATGTCTCCATTTCTTCAAAATGGAGAAACAGTAACTGCTTATGAAAATTATTATGATTGTAATGAAATAGAAAGAGGGAACATTATTATATTTAACTTTAAAACAAGGGAAGGAGATTATATTAAAAAAGTACAGGGAATGCCAAACGATATATTAGAATTTGAAGAAGGATATATTAAGATAAATGGAGAGCATGTGCTTAACTCAGAAGGAAAGAAATATAAGTTAAATTCTGTACAGCAAAAGATTTTAAGCATACCTTTAGTCGATAATCAAATACCAAGAAATGGGTATTTAGTTCTAGGAGATGATATAGATTCAAAAACATTTGATTCAAGACAATTTGGATATATTAATAAAGATCAAGTAATAGGTAAGATTAATAAATAATGAAAATATGAAGAATAAACCATTTATTTTTTTATCAGTGATCCTTTTTGGAATTATTGTTTCGTACGTAGTTTTTTCTTGGAGTGAACCAACAGGAAATATGCCAACAAATTATAAGCCACCTTTAAATACTAGTGCTAATGCTCAGGATGTTGATCCAAATAAACCTGTTATCGGAAACCTTAATGTGGAAAAACTAGGAGGATATACTGCAAGTGATCTTTTAGGATTGATTGGTGGACCAGCTTCCTACGAGATTGTGGAAGGAACTGCTTGTCCAACAGGAACGATTTTAACATCTAAGTATTATGCACAAGAAACTTGCTCCTACTCATATTTTTATTGCACTAGTGAGAACCAAACATGTGTTACTAAGCAAGCTTCTGTTAACTATTCAACAGGCTTTGGATGGGCTTTAGATCCATCATATGTCAAAAGAAATGTTTACAGTTTCATATGTGATGGCTCAGCCACATTTCATGACGATGGTACATTAAATAGCTGTGGAACACAGACAGATGCGCAGTATAGTGTTACATGTCAGGCACCCATTACTCATGTTTTGTGTCTAAGAGTAAACGCTCCAGAATAATTATTCTATATGAACCTTATTCTCAAAGCTTTCTAGCCTTTTTAAAGTCATAGGATACTTCTCAATTTTGGGGAGTATTTTTTTAGCAGCTTTTCCTGCTTTTTCAATCACATCTATATCTTTTAAAGCCTCCATAACATAATCAGAAAATCCCCATTGTTTAACTCCAAAAAAGTCTCCTGGGCCCCTTAATTTTAAGTCTATTTCAGATAATTTAAACCCAGAGGAGTAGCTTTCCATTGCTTTTAATCTTTGTATAGTTTTTTTACTATTTGAATCAGTTGCTAAAAAACAATAAGACTGTTTATCAGATCTTCCAACACGACCTCTAAATTGATGCAATTGTGCTAAACCAAACCTATCAGCTCCTTCAATTAAGATTACTGTTGCATTAGGAATATCAATTCCTACCTCAATTACAGAAGTGGAAACTAAAATATTAAACTTCTTTTTTTTAAAGTTTTTCATTATTTCGTCTTTTTCTTTTGGTTTCATTTTTCCATGGAGCATTTCTATTTTAAAATCAGGGAATATTTGTTTTAAATTTTCATATTCATCTTTTACATTTTTAAGCTCTAATTTAGAGGATTCGTCTTCTTCTATTCTAGGACATATGACAAAGCATTGATTTTCTTTTTTCAATTCTTTTTCGATAAATTTATAAGTTCTTTCTCTTTCTATAGGAAGGATAATGCTTGTTTTTATTTCTTTTCTTCCTTTAGGCATTTTATCTATAATAGATAAATCTAAATCTCCCCAAATTGTTAAGGCTAAACTTCTTGGAATAGGCGTTGCTGTCATAGATAAAAGGTGAGGAATTTTATCATTGTTTTCCAAACACAATTCTTTTCTTTGCTTAACTCCAAATCTATGCTGTTCGTCTATAACAACAAGACCCAAGTTTTGAAACAAAACTTTTGGTTTATTATTCTTATCTTTTTTAACAATAAGAGCTTGCGTTCCGATTAATACATCTATTTCTCCTTTTTTACATTTTTCAAGCAGTTTTTGTCTTGAAATTTCAATTGTGTCATTTTTAAGTTTGTAAGAATAATATTTATCTTCTTTTCCTGTTAGTAGTCCAACATTTACATTAAATCTTTTTAAGATATCGAAAATAGTTTTGAAGTGCTGTTTTGCAAGGATTTCAGTTGGAGCCATAAACACAACCTGAGTTTTGTTTCTAATACAGTTTAAAGCTATCGTACTAGCAACAACAGTTTTCCCTGAGCCAACATCTCCCTGAAGAAGCCTATTCATAGGATGAGGAATATTTAGATCATTTAAGATTTGTTCAATTACTTTGTTTTGAGCACTTGTTAGTTTATATGGCAAAGAATCTTTTAGTCTTTGAATTACGTCCTTTTTAATTTCTATTTTTTGGGCTTTTTCATTTTTAATTTCGTATTTCTTTTTTAGTGAAAAAAGGGAAATAAAAAAAAGTTGTTCAAAGACAAACCTTTCTTTTGCTTTTTTAGCTTGTTCCATTG
>JAQTWS010000030.1 GCA_028689175.1 Minisyncoccota bacterium | reverse complement strand
CTGAATCATGTCAAAGGAAATCATTTCAGCGTCTGCTAATTCATTTATCGCAATATTTGAAGTTAAATATAGATCAGTTTCATCGCTTAATAATTTTTTCAATGCCTCAATTTCTGTGTCGCATTCCACAATATTATCAAATCCTAAATTCTTTAAATTTTGCGTATAGGCATAATCCTTGACAGCGCTTATTTTATATTTTTTTGCCTTATCTAATGATTCTATTTTTATATCATTGGGGACTTTTGCGTATAAATTAACCTTTAGCGTTCCTATTGGGCCGACCCATTTGAATTCATCTTTTCTTTCTTTGTTTTTTATTGTTGAAAAAAGAACTATATTATCCTCATTCAAAGCTAAATTATATGCTGTGTCCCAATCAATTAATTCTATTTCTTTTGAAATATTTAATTCATTGAGGATATCTTTGACAATTCGCACTGCGTATCCATCAATTTCCCCATCTTTATTTATATACTGAAGGGGTTTATATTCTTCTGTAAGTATTCTTAAATTATTTTGTTTGTTAATATATACAAAAAATACACTTAATAAAATAATAAATACTAAGACGAGAAATTGTTTTTTCATATTATTTTAAGAAAAATTATTTTTCCAATAATTCAATTGCATTTCTTTCATCTTATTAAATCTTTCCTCTGTCATATTGTTCATTTTAATCTGAAGTTTTTTGATTTGTTTTTCATGTCCATTTTTCCAAACATCATAATTTAAATTTTCGTAATATTGAACCCTTCTTTCATTTAAATTTATTTCACGAGCTTCTGCTTCAAATACATTCGTAACTGCTGCTAAAGTAAATATTGCGAGAATTATTAATATGTCTTTTTTCTTCATAATTTTTATTACTTATTAATAATGCAAAAAATTACTACAAAAAGATGTTTTTATTTCTTTCAATCAATCCTATACTCTAATTTTAACAAAAATATGATAATTTTACAAATCTTTAAAAATAAATACATCTTCTATATTACAATTAAAAACTTTTGCAACATCATGAGCAAGCTTTAAAGAAGGCATATATTTACCCTTTTCTAAAAAAAGAATAGTTTCTCTTCTGACACCAACTTTCTTTGCAAGATCTTCTTGCGTTAAATCATATTTGGCTCTTAGTTCTTTAATCCTTGTTTTCATATTTTTTTATTATAATAAATACGAGCAATAAAAAATATTAAAAGCATTCCAAAAAACATGCCCGATAGTAGCATATTATATTCAATCGAGATATCAAAGAAATAATTTAATTGCCATAAAATAACTATTGCTAAAAAAGTAATATAGAAAGCTAAAAACCCGGCATAAGCTGTTATTTTATCTGTTCTTTCATCTCTTTTAGGTTCTTTTTCAAATCTTTTTTCATTAAAACCTAGGACAAAGAAAAATACAGCCAAGGCAGTTAGCGCAGAATATATAAAGCTATGTAGGATGAATAATGATTGAAGTGAAATATTTAAAATAAATATTAAAAAACCAATAAACAATTTTGTTTTGTAATCAGGTTTAAACATAATTTTTAAATGTTAATTATCTATAACTTAATGTTATATATTTTTAACATTTTTGTCAAATTAATCTCTAAAATATATACCCATTAATTCACCTTCATCAAGAATATGATTCTCCATTGCTTTTTCTATATCTTCTCTACCAGAACCGCTTGTCTGCAAACTAAAAATCGTGTCTAGTGCATAAACTTTAAAAAAATAACGATGAGTTTCTCCTTTGGGAGGACATGGTCCTTCGTATCCAATCTTTCCAGATGTATTAGCTCCTAAAACACCATTAAGAGGTAAACTATCTTCCCTTATTTCTTTTACATTTGGATCTATATTAAAAACAATCCAGTGAGTCCAAACTCTTTTTGGGGCATCTGGATCGTCAACAATTAAAACTAAGCTTTTAGCTTCTTCTGGCACGTCCGCGATATGAAGGCCTGGATTAATATTTTTTCCATCACAGGTATACTTTTGAGGTATTAATTCATTATTTGAAAATGCAAGACTTTTAATAATTATCATACTTAAATTATAGCATTATTTTGATTAATTAAAAATATTTTACAAAGGTAAAATTTTTGGGTAATATAAGATTATGAATGATGAATTACAAATCTGGCCAAAATATTATAGCAATCAATTAATTGTTAATAAAAATATAAATTCGAGTATTGCCATTGTTACAGGATGGACAAAAAAGGAAGATGTTTTTAAAGAATTATCAGAAAAATCTAAAGAAAAAATATCGGTAATTGGTCAGCTATATTCTAAAGAAGGAATTAATTTTATCATTAGGAATTTGTTTTTGAATCCCAATATTAATTTTTTAATTATTACTGGAAAAGATTTGTCTCAAAGCTTGAAAGAATTCAAAAGTTTTTTAAATAAAGAAAAAAAGAGTTTTATTCACGAAGAAATTCCTGAAGATAAAATCAAGGAATTCATAGAATATTTTAGTAAGCATTCTCTTTTTCTAGAACCGCAAGAAATTGATCTTGCTATTAAAAATTTAAATCAATTAGATCTTCCTAAAAAATGGACTAACGAACCTCTCAATTTTGAAGATCACTTAGCAAAAAGCGTAAATGCCTTCCCATCTGAAAAAGTTGGTTTTAGAATTGAAGGTAAAAGAGTTCCGGAGGTATGGCTTAAGGTTTTAGATAGAATTTTAAAATTTGGATTTGAAAAAATGAGTGCTTATGGGGAAAAACAAAGAGAATTAATTGATATTATAACTGTTATTAATAATGACGATCCAGACAACCCATCGCTTCCTTCATATCTATACTTTAATAAAAATGATTTAATAAATTATTATCCTCAAATGATGACAGATTGTGTTTTTGAAGGAGTGGAATATACATACGGAAGCAGACTTAGAAATCATAATGGAATTAATCAAATTAAAGGTATTATTGAGGAATTAAAAAGAGAAAATTATTCTCGAAGAGCAATAGCCTTTACTTGGAATGTAGAAAAGGATTGTAAAAATGTAAAGTCGCCTTGTCTTGATTTAGTACAAGCTCTTGTTCAGGACAACATCCTTTATGTAACTGCTTATTTCCGTTCTAATGACATGTATAGAGCATGGCCTCAAAATACTTACGGACTTTTAAAAATTCAAAAGGAAATAGCAGAAATATTGAACCTTAAAATTGGTAAACTAGTTATTGTATCTTGCTCTGCTCACATATATGAACGAGATTTTCTCGAAGCTCAAAGAATGATTGAAAGACATAAGCCAAAACTAGAATGTGAAATTGACCCAAGAGGAAATTTTGTAATTGAGATCGATGATGAAATATACGTCAAACACATTGATGCTAATGGAAATTTTCTCCAAGAATTTAAAGGTAAAAATGCCCAAGAAATTAGAGATCAAATTAGTACATTTATAACAGATGCTGCGCATGCAATTTATTTGGGCACCGAACTTCACAAGGCTGAGTTAGCATTAAAGAATGGCTTAAAATATATTCAAGATCAAGACTAGGAATATTTTATGGCACTTTTAATTATTCTTCTCATTAATTTAAAATCATTATTTTTGCTATAACTTTTTAAAAAATGTAACAGATTCATAAATTTTCTATCTAAAGATTCTTCATTTTTATTGAGCTTACACATTTCTCTAACTTTTTATGATAAAATTAATATCTTTACCCTCCTATGCATATCCCATCCAGTTTTAATAACTCTACCGTTAGAATTTTCTTTAGAATCATTAAAGATAACAAACGGAAGCACTCGTTATTTTTAATTTCTTTAATTTTAGTATTTTGAAAATCATCTTATATTTTTTCGAAAAGAACATCTATTTTGCTACTAATTTTAAGATAGTCTCAAATTGGATAAGTTATTCAAGTTAGAAACATTAAATCTCTAATACCCGTAAAGCTTCCTCAATCATTTTCATTTTTCTTATTATACGCTCTTCGTATGTATATTTATTATAACAAAAAAACATACGTATATGAAAATTTATGTTTTTTTATTTTATTACTTTGAGCATCTCTTTAATCCATTTGTAAACATCCTTATCTTTATTAAAAATATCCATACCATATTCAATTAATTTTTTATGTTCAGGATATTTAATATCTTTTATCTCACCATGTAAAGATTTAAAATCTTCTGTGTTTTGACTAACTACATTAAATACTTCTGCTAAGTCCCAAAAAGAACCACTTTCTGTTTCCATTTTACCCAATGTTTTAGGAAATTTCTTCTTTGCATAATCATAAAAAAGAAAATGAAGACATTCATGAAAGATCGTAAAAGATTGATGGTCCTTATCATCATACAAGAAAACCTGGAATTCATTATCATCCAAAAAGCGTGGACAGAAATTAAATATCGAAAAATTGCCCATAATCTTTTTAGTAGGCCAAGGATAATCATTAAAAATTTTAGCAGTCTTCTCAAAAAATTTATCTTGTTTTTGTCCTAGATTTATATCAACTTCTTTAGAAAGTTTTTCTAGTTCTTTTTGATGTTCATTATAATAAGCTAAAATATAGTTACTTAAAAATTTTTTTTTATCTTTTTCTTTATCAATATCTTTTAATTTAGGATGAAATTTAATAACTCTTTCCTGTCAAAAATCTACCCCACCGATATTGGGATTATTATAAAACTGCCAAGCAATATCTTGATCTAATTTCTTATCAAATTGTAATTCTATTATTGGATTTTGCATGAAAAAACCTACTAATATTTTAATTTATAAAAGAAAAAAATCTAGTAGGTACTACTACCTGCGCAAAAGTAAAAAATAGAAATTGGATAGTGTCAACTTTTATGTGCTGCATTCTACTCCGAACTGCAACATTTCTAAAACACAAAAGGACACCTCTTTATGGTATAATATCTTGTATAAACAATAAAAAGATAAAATACAAAAAGATGTCCTACACACATATTACACGAGTTCAAAGAAATGAGCTAGCAGTTTTACTTAAAGCTAAAGTAAAAAAGAAAGATATAGCTCAATTACTAAACAAAGATAGAACTACAATCTGGAGAGAAAGAACAAAGAAATGTAGAGAAGATAAGGTATATGATGCTAGAGTAGCTAAAAGAATAACGAAGAATAACAGAATCAAGGGAATAAGAGGTTTAGGAAGATAGATAATGATCCCTGAATTAAGAAATATAGTCATTCGATATTTAAAAAAGTACTGGAGTCCTGAAGAAATCAGTGGGAAGCTAAGAAGCAAAGGAATAGTAATAGGAAAAGATAGTATATATGCCTTTATTTATGAAAAAAGACAAGACTTAGTTAAATATTTACGATGCCAGAAAGGTAAATACAGGAGAAGAAGAGGAACTAGTTTAAGAATAAAGCGAAAAAAAGAGCTTGAGAAGAAAAAGAATATATCTCTACGGCCTAATGTTGTTAATAAGAAAGAAAGGATTGGAGACTGGGAAGGAGATACTGTCTAGGGTAAGAATAAAACAGGCAATGTATTATTAACTCACTTAGAGAGAAAAAGCGGACTTGTTAAGATAGATTTGATGAGAAGTAGGACTGCAGAGGAGATGAAAGGAAAGACAGTAGATATGTTTAAAAGTATTCCTAGAAGTAAAAGACTAACCTGTACTTACGATAATGGAACTGAGAACGCAGAATATGAATTAATTGAAAAAGAAGCTAAAATAGATATTTACTTTGCTAATCCGTATCATTCCTGGGAAAGAGGCTCTAATGAGAATACAAATGGATTAATCAGGCAGTTCTTCCCTAAAGGAATGTCTTTTGATAATATTACAGAAAAAGAAGTTAAAAAAGTAGAACGATTGCTTAACAATCGTCCTAGAAAAAGATTAAGGTATTTAACCCCAAATGAGGTTTTCTACGGTTCTTAAATGTTGCACTTTGGATTAGAATTTAAGTGTGTCTACGAGCGTCCAATTGTTGTTAATGTTTCTTAAATTTGTAATGTCTTTTTTAACATGTCTAAAAGTTTTTCTCTAACAGGATAAAGCCTTGTAATCGGATATTTGTAAACTCTTTCTTCTACGTCCATTATCTTCATCCACATTAAATATCATTCTTCTTATTTCAAATGAAAACTCAAGGTAAGTAAAATGGCTTTCAGATATGTTCATTCTAGTTAAGAAGGGATAATCTTTTTTCCATTTTGAAATGAATTGATTCATTCTTTCAAGTGCTTTTTCTTTATTATCCAATGCATTATCTAAATCAAATACAATTTTAAGATTATCCATTA
>JAQTWS010000029.1 GCA_028689175.1 Minisyncoccota bacterium | reverse complement strand
TCGATGTCGGCTCATCACATCCTGGGGCTGTAGAAGGTCCCAAGGGTTTGGCTGTTCGCCAATTAAAGTGGTTCGCGAGCTGGGTTCAGACCGTCGTAAGACAGGTTGGTTTCTATCTACCACAGGCACCGAGTCTTGAGAAGATTTGCCCCTTGTACGAGAGGATCGGGGTGAACCAATCTCTGGTGTACCAGTTGTCATGCCAATGGCATCGCTGGGTAGCTATTATTGGGAAGGGATAAGAGCTGAAAGCATCTAAGCTCGAAGCCCACTTCAAGATTAAGACTCATACTCAGGTTAAAGACTATGACCTTGATAGGGTGTAGGTGTAAGTTCTGTGAGGAATTGAGCCGAGCACTACTAATTGAGATTTTGAAATAAATTAACTGGCTAGCAATTATTAGCCTCGTAAGCAAGTATGTTTAATAATCCTTATTGTTTTAAATATGGGGATAATACCGCAAGTGCACCACCTGATACCATTCCGAACTCAGAAGTGAAACCTTGCAGGGCCGATGATAGTTCACGCGAAAGTAGGTCGTCCCCATTTTCAAGATAATAAGGATTTTTGTTTACTATAAATTTGCATTTATTTTAAAATAATACTATAATTATTGTATATTTACTATGACAACTTTTACTTTTAAAAGAACGGTTTTTTTGTTAATACTGGTATCAATATCCATTTTTATTTTTAGTTTTTTTAAAGATGATTTGCAAAATGGACTACAAAAGAATTTTTCAGGGATAAAAGAGTTTTTATGGAGTATTAATGTGAATAAAGAAAAAAGTTGTTCTTTTCTTGAGGCAAAAGAAGACTTAGGAGTTGTAGAGTTAGAAAATTTGAAAAAAGAGAATGAGTTTTTAAGAGAAATTGTTGGTATATCACTTAATGAAGATTATGAATTTGAATTAGCAGCTATTACAGGAAAGAATTTTTTTGAGGATGTTATAACTATTAATAAAGGAATGAAAAATGGAATTGAGGAAGGGATGGCAGTATTGACCAGTGAAAAAGCTCTTATTGGTAAAGTTTTAAAAACACATAATGATTACTCAGAGGTGTTATTAATTACAAATCCACAAAGTTTGATTGATATAAAAATTGCATCTAGCGATAATTATGCTATAGCCAAAGGGGAAAATCAAAAAATAAAATTAGATTATTTAGAAAAAAAATCGAATGTAAAGGAAGGGGATATTTGTATAACATCAGCTTTAGGCGGACAATACAAAGAAGGTTTTCTTGTTGGTAAAATTATTAGTATTAACGATTTAGGATCAGAAGTGTTTAAAGTTGGTGAGATAAAACCTTTTTTTAAATTAACTGATTTAGATAAAGTTTTAATTATTAAGGATGATAAATAAATTATTTAAGATTGTTTTATCAGCAATGTTTTGGTTTTTGGTAGCGCTTATACAAACTAGTTTTTTTTCCATTTATACAGATTTTAATTTAATTATTTTATTTATTGTTGTTATTAACTTGATTGAAAATCCTGAAAATAATTTTGGACTTATTAGCGCATTTCTAGGAGGATTATTATTAGATCTTAATATAACATATCAATTTGGATTGTTTACGCTAAGTCTTGTAATATTTTCATTAATCGTCAAAATTATTCTGTTAAAGTTTTTAAGAATTCCGTATGTTTCCTGGCTTCCGAAAATTTAAAAAAGGGCATTCAATAGAGATAGAGGATATATCTATAGATAGCATAATACAAAAAAAGCATAAGAATTCGGTAATTGCTTCTCAAAGAAGGGAAACAACAATTGGAGAGAGGGCTTTTGTCGGTCTTTTTATTTCTTTTTTTTCATTTATTTTAATAATGCTTTGTGTGTGTTTCTTTTATCAAATAATTGATAAAAGCTATTTAGTCAAAGCAGAAAAAAATAAATATATTTTTAAAGAAATAAATACTCAAAGAGGTATAATATATGATAGAAATTTTAATGAATTAGCGACTAATGATCAGGTTTTTAATTTAGTTTTAAAAGGAGAAACAACAGAAAAGGCAATACTTGAAGTTTCCAAAATACTTGGAATAGATTACGAGAAGTTAAAAGAAAGTATTTCAGAAAACAATGGGAAAAAATTGTGTGTTTTAGAGAATTTAGACAATAAGCAAGTAATTGTGCTTAAAACTAGATTAAATGAATTAGATAATTTTGATCTTGAAAAAAAGAATATTAGAAAATACGAGGATGGATATATTTTTTCGCATGTAATAGGATATGTTTCAAAAGATGAAGAAAAAGGAGAGGATGGCGTAGAAAAAGAGTACGAGGATATTTTAAAAGAAAATCCCGGAATTACAAAATATGAAAGAGATGCGCTTAATAATATATTGAGCGAAGAGCTTGTAAAAGACCCAGAGTCTGGAAAAAGCTTGATATTAAATATAGATAAGAGGCTTCAGCAAAAAAGCTCAGAAGTTCTTAAAAATGTTGTTACTGAAACCAAGGCAACAGGAGGATCTGTTATTGTAATGAATCCCAAAACAGGAGAGGTGCTCACCCTTGTAAATTATCCTTCATACGATAATAACTTCTTTTCTAATAATTTTACTAATGAAGAATACCAAGAATTATTAAAGTCAAAGAGTGTATCATTTTTTAATAGAAGTATTAGTGGAGGATATCCTATAGGTTCAACAATAAAGCCAATACTTTCTACAGCTTTTTTAGAGGAAGGTTTGGTAACTCCGGGTACTAAAATTAATTGTGAGGGAAAAATAGAATTAGGTGGAGGAGGCTTTAAAAATGATTGGACAACTCATGGACTAACTGACATGAGAAAAGCCATTGCTGAATCATGTGATGTGTACTTTTATGTTTTAGGAGGAGGTTACAAAAATATTAAAGGTCTTGGAATTGATAAGATAGATGATTATCTGTGTAAATATGGTTTTGGCAAGGTTACAGGAATCGATCTTCCTTCAGAGAATCCAGGATTTGTGGGAACGGCTGATTGGAAGAAAAGCACAATGGGTGTTATGTGGTATCCAGGAGATACATACAATATATCAATTGGACAAGGGTATATAAAGGCAACCCCAATCCAAGTTTTGACTGCAACATCTGTTATTGCAAATGGAGGGAAATTAATAAAGCCCCAAATTGTAAGAGGAGTTGTGGATGATAATAAAAATATTATTAAAGTTTTTAAAACTGAGATAATAGACGAAAATTTTATTTCAAAAGAAAATATAAAGGTCGTGCAAGAGGGAATGAGGCAGACAGTATTATCGCCCAATGGATCTGCCCCATCTCTAGGAACTCTTCCAGTGACGCTGGCTGCAAAAACTGGTACAGCTGAGACTGGGACGGGCAATACGTACCATAATTGGATAGTTGTTTATGGTCCGTACGAAGATCCGGAAATAGCAATGATTGTTATGGTAGAACACGTTTCTTCTTTTGGTGGAATTACTCAAAAAGTAGTGAGAGAGGTCTTAAACTATTATTATCAAAAAGAGGTTGACAAAGGTTTTGATAACTGATAGATTAAAAAAACTATATTTTTAAAAAATAAACATATGTCAGAAAAATATTTAACAAAAGAAGGTCTTGAAAAGCTAAAAAAGGAGCTTGAAAGACTAAAAAAAGAAGAAAGACAAAAGGTGGCTAAGCAATTAGAAGAAGCTATATCTTTTGGTGATTTATCAGAAAATGCCGCATACGATGAAGCAAAGGAATGTCAGGCACTACTTGAGGGAAAAATAGTGGAATTAGAAAATATAATTAATAATGCGGTTGTTATTAAAGAAAATAATCATAATAAGTGGGTTGATATTGGCTCAAAAGTTACTGTGAAATGGAATAACAGAGAGGACTGCTTTTTAATTGTTGGAGAGGAAGAATCTAGCCCAATAGAAAAAAGAATATCTTTCAAATCGCCTTTAGGAAAAGCACTTTTAAAGAAGTCTAAGGGATCTATGGTAAAGGTAAAGACACCAAGCGGAGATATAGAATATACCGTGATTGAAATAGGCTAAAATTAGTTGAGATAATTAAATTAAAAGGTCTTTGATATTATTCAAAGACTTTTTTATTGTAATTCTTGCGTGATTGTGCTAACTTTGAATCAGTAAGGAGGTTTTATGCCAAGATATCTAAGTAAGGCCGAAAGAAAAGTTTTGCGATTATTAAATCCAGCAGCTTATGTTAAAGTTAAAATAATGAGGCAAAAACAAAGAAGAGGTCAGAGAGTTTTAAAAAAAGTTTAAAACTTTCTTTTTTTTGACAAATTCTTATACTAGAATTTAAAAAGTTAATTAGTAGATTTAGTAAATAACTTTAGTATAAAGGTTTATGAAATTAAGGATTTGTTAATTTTATAATAACATTGTAATACAAAGTATTACAAATAATTTAGTAAAAATATGAGAGAAATATTAAACATTTCTTTGTCTAAGGAATTAGCTGATAGAGTGAGAAAAGAATTAAAATCTTTAGATGGTTTAAATTAAAAGATGAAAATATTTTATTCAGTAAGCTTTGAGAAAAAGTTTAGAGCTTTTAGGTATAAAAAAGGATAAGGCAAAAGAAAAACATCAGTCTGTCTTCATTTTATAGTCAATCGCGATATTTATAAATAATATCATATTTTTTGAAGTTATAAAAATTGTGTGCGATATTGAATTTTTAGTACATTTAAGATAACATAATCATATGGCAACATTAGATGAAATTATAAACAATAGAAAAGAAAAGATAAAGTATATTGAGAGTTTTGGAAGGGAACCTTATCCGATCAAAACCAACAGGACTCATAATATAAAAAAAGTAATAGATAATTTTGATGAGCTATCTAAAGAAGCTAAAGAAATTTGCTTAGTTGGAAGAATAAGGACTTTAAGAATTCATGGAGGATTGTCTTTTATTGACTTCCAGGATGGCGGAGGAACCTTTCAAGCAGTTTTTATGAAAGATAGGCTTGGAGAAAAAGGGTATGAATACTTTAAAGAAACTTTTGATATAGGGGACTTCATTGAACTAAAAGGAACATTGTTTGTTACAAAAAGAGGAGAAAAAACACTAGAGGTGTCTGATTTCCAAATTCTTGCAAAAAGCATACGACCGCTTCCTGAAAAATGGCATGGATTAAAAGATGTAGAGGAAAGATATAGAAAAAGATATTTGGATTTAATATTTTCTGATGAAATAAAACAAAACTTTATTAAAAGATCAAAAATCATTTCAAGCATTAGAAGCTTTTTAGAAGAAAATGGTTTTATGGAAGTTGAAACACCTACGCTTCAAGTTCAATATGGTGGAGCAAGAGCAAAACCATTTACCACACATTTAAATGCTTATGATTTAGATATGTTTTTAAGAATTTCTCCTGAGCTTTATTTAAAAAGACTCTTAGTTGGTGGTTTTGAAAAAGTTTTTGAAATAGGAAAATGTTTTAGAAATGAAGGTGTTGATAAATCACATAATCCTGATTTTACAATGCTTGAGTTTTATGCAGCTTATATGGATTATATAGAATTAATGAAACTCACTGAAAAGTTATTTGATAGGATATTAAAGGATGTTTTTAAAACAAATATAGTTAAGATAGGAGAAAACGAGGTTAACTTTGAAGGTCCATGGGAAAGAATAGAATTTTTTGCATTACTTGAAAAATACACAGGCATTAAATATGAAGAAATTAATGAAGAAGGATTATTCAAAAAAGCTAAAGAGCTAGGCGTTGAAATTCCAAAAGGCGCCGATAAGGCAAATATTGCAGATGAGATTTATAAAAAATATTGTAGACCTAATATTATAAATCCTACTTTTGTAATCCATTACCCAAAAGGATTTCAACCCCTTGCAAAAGGATTTAATGGCGTCGATAAGCTTGCTAATTTTCAACTTTTAATAGCTGGTATGGAAGTTGTAAATGCTTTTTCAGAGCAAAATGATCCAATAGAACAAGAAAGAGTTTTAAAAAGTCAAGAAAAATTATTCAAAGAAGGCTTTGAAGAGGCGCAAAGATCCGACGAGGAATTCATAGAAGCACTTGAATATGGAATGCCTCCAGCTGCAGGATTTGGAATGGGATTAGATAGGCTCGTAATGTTATTGACAAATTCAAGCGCACTCAGGGAGATTATATTATTCCCAATAATGAAACCGAAAGAATAATTAGTATTATTCATATATATTAGTAAGGTCGTTTAATAAACAATAAATATAAAAATTATGAAGGGATTAATTTTACCTAGCTTATTTTTAGTAATTATTGGAGCTTTAAACTGGCTTTTAATCGGACTTCTACAATTTAATTTAGTAACCTGGATTGCAGGTAGGTTTCCAATTA
>JAQTWS010000028.1 GCA_028689175.1 Minisyncoccota bacterium | reverse complement strand
CTTTCTAAAAAATCAGAGATAGATTTATAATTGCCATTTTTTTTCCTTTCTTCTATTATTTTTTCAACAAGAGCATACCCAACATTTTTAATAGCAGATAATCCGAACCTAATTTTATGTTCATTTGGAACTACACTAAAATTAGAAAAACTTTCATTGATATCAGGAGGTAAAACCTCAATTTCTTTTTTGGAACATTCATCAATTAAGATAGAAACTTTATCTAAATCGCCTTGTTCTGATGTTAGTAGGGCAGACATATATTCGACTGGATAATGGGCTTTAAGGTAGGCATTTTCATAAGCAATAATTGCATAACATGCTGCATGACTTTTATTAAATGAATATCTTGCAAATGGTTCAATCCAGTTCCAAATTTCTTTTCCGATCTCTTCGTCTATTTGATTTTTAATGATTCCATTTATAAATTTCTCTTTTTGCTCCATTAAAAGACTTTCTATTTTTTTACCAATAGCTTTTCTTAAAATATCTGCTTCACCCAAGGAAAATCCTGCCAAATCTTGAGCTATCTTCATGATTTGTTCTTGATAAACCGGTATACCATAAGTGGTTTTTAAAATTGGTTCTAATTTTTCATGCAAATATTTTACGTCTGTTATTCCATTTTTAGCATTAATATATTGAGGAATGTGAGCCATCGGTCCTGGACGATAAAGCGCCACCATTGCGATAATATCTTCTATTTGAGTTGGCTTTAGTTGTTTTAAGTATCTTCTCATTCCGTCAGACTCTAATTGAAATATTCCTATACAGTCGCCTCTCTGAAAGAGTTTATAAGTTTCTTCGTCGTCAAGTGGTATGCTATCAATATCTATTTTTTCGCCTCTGATAGCATAAATCCTGATAAGCGTGTCTTCTATAATTGTTAAATTTTTGATACCTAAAAAATCCATCTTAAGGAGACCAACATCTTCAATAAAGCTTCCCGAATATTGAGTAACTACTGCATTTTCATCTTGAGCCGGATGCTGTAGGGGAACAATATTATCTAAGGCATCTTTAGCGATCACAACTCCGCAAGCATGAGTCGAGGCATGTCTTGCGCACCCCTCTATTTTTAATGCTAAATCAATTAATTTTCTAGCTTGAGGATCATCATTGTATAATGCTTCGAATTCGGATACTTCATTTAAAGCATCAGACAAACTATTTCCCATAGGAATCATTTTAGATATTTTATCACAATAAGAATAAGGGTACCCTAAAGCCCTACCCACGTCTCTGATAGAAGCCTTTGCCGCCATTGTTCCAAATGTAATAATTTGAGCAACTTTTTCTCTTCCATATTTATTTGCTACATAATTTATAACTTCATCTCTTCTTTTATCTGTAAAATCTAGATCAATATCAGGAGGAGATATTCTTTCAGGATTTAAAAATCTTTGGAAAAGAAGATTGTATTTAAGCGGATCAACGTTTGTAATGTTTGATAAATATGCAACAATTGATCCTCCAGCAGAACCTCTTCCAGGACCAACAACTATACGATTACTTTTAGCCCAGTTAACAAAATCTTGAACAATTAAAAAGTATGCTGAAAAACCAGAATTGTTAATAACTTCAAGTTCATATTCTAAACGATTAATTATTTCTTTTAATTTTTCGTTTTTAATAACATATCCATCTTCTTTAATTAGTTTCAATTCGTTAATATCTATATTTTTTCCATATTTTTTTTCAATACCTGCATAGCAAAGCTCTTTTAGATATTGAATTTCTGTTTTGCCTTCAGGGACTTCATAATATGGAAGCTTTATTTTTCCTAAACTAAGTTCTAAGTTACATTCATTTTTAATTTTTTGCGTATTTTCAATGGCTTCTGGGGTATTTTTAAAAAGTTCGCTCATCTCTTCTGTACTTTTTAAAGAAAAATCATCACCAAGCATTGAGGGGCGATTATTTTCATTTACGTTGAGTCCCATGTTGATTAACATTAAAATATCTTGAGCTTCGGCATCTTCTTTTTTTAAATAATGAGAATCATTTGTTGCGACAAGAGGAATATCTAACTCTTTTGATATATTAATAAGTTCTTGATTTATTATTTCCTGCTCCTTTACAGTAGGATGTTTTTGGAGTTCTAAATAAAAGTTATTCTTACCAAAAATATCTTCATATTCTTTTGCTTTTTCTCTTGCTTCTTTTAATTTACCTTGAATAATTAATTTCGGTATTTTTCCTTGAACACAAGCAGATAGGGCAATAATTCCTTCGTTATATTTTTTAAGTAGTTCAATATCTACCCTTGGTTTGTAATAGAAACCATTTAAATTTGCTTCTGTTACTATTTTAACTAAATTATTGTATCCTGTTATGTTTTTTGCAAGCAAAACTAAGTGATGTCTATTTTTTTCTTTTTGAGGATCTTTGCTGTGCATACTTTCTATTGCTTCATAAACCTCGCAACCTACGATGGGTTTAATTCCTGCGGCCTTTGCTTTTTTATAGAATTCTATAGCACCATAAAGTACGCCATGATCGGTTATGGCAATAGCATCCATTTCAAGTTCTTTTACGCGGGCGATAATATCATCAATTTTTGAAAGTCCGTCTAAAAGAGAATAATGACTATGTACATGTAAATGTGTGAATTGTTTCATATTTCTTAATTAATTCTATATTAAATTAAAATAAGTTTCAAGACGACAAAACCTTTACAAGTTAATTATTTTATTATATATTTCAAATTAGTAAAAGGAGGAATGAAGTTACTGATAGGGAAAAAATTATGTTGTTAGTAATTTTTGCGTTACTTACATTAATTACTACATGGCTTGCTATAGGGACGTCATACGAATGGAAGATAGTTCAAACGGATGAAAAAAATTAATTCCGGTGTCGTGCATTGACTATGATCATCCTTTATTTTACGGAAAGGAGAAAAAAGGAAAAGATGTGTTTTATTTTGTTCAAATAGATAATGGCGGCGAGATGGAGAGAGTTAATTTGCCGGCATATAGAACAAGTATAACTAAAAATTCAGTTGCTGTTTTGAAAAAACATACAATAACCCCTATTCCTAAAAAACAATTTTTTGATTTTTTATTTATTCAGCACTCTTCAGTAGTATGGGAGATTTGTATTCCATAGGGCTTTAAATTTTACAAATCAATCGTCTTAATATATAAACAAAAATAGAGGAATGATGTTATGTTTATCGTATCTGTAAAGACGGCCAAAATGTTGACACAGGCAACGAAAAGTAATAAGAACGGATCAGAAAACAAAATTTACATTAAAAATTTTTACGAGCATCGTTCTAGGAGAATTGGAAAATAATTCTCCTCTTTTTTTATAATAAATTAAGTGCTATTATTTTAATTAATGAATTTAAACGAAGAAAATAGAATAAAAAAACAAGGATTTAAATATGTAATTGGACTAGATGAGGCAGGGAGGGGTCCATTAGCAGGGCCAGTAGTAGCTGCGGCAGTATATTACAAAGGCAAAGATGTTATTTTAGGTGTTAATGATTCAAAACAAATAAGTCCAAAAAAAAGAGAGGAATTATCTTTTAAATTAACAAACCATCCGTGTGTTATGTGGGGGCTTGGAGTTATTTCTTCTCGTGATATTGATAAAATAAACATATTAGAAGCTAGTAAGCTTGCAATGCAAAAAGCTCTTTTAGATTTAGAAACAAAATATAAGATAAAGGCGGACTATTTAATATTAGATGGAAAAATGAAATTAGATATTCCAATTAATCAAGTTTCTATTATTAAGGCAGATGAGAAAATATTTTCTTGTTCAGCAGCCTCAATAATTGCTAAAGTTACAAGAGATATGATCATGGTTAAAATGAGTAAAAAATACCCTGAATATTTATTTGAAAAACACAAGGGTTATGGAACAAGGCTTCATTTGGAAATGATCAAAAAATATGGACCTTGTGCTATCCACAGAAAAAGTTTTAAGCCGATTAAATCATTTGACAAAATGGATTAAAGTTATTATTATTTGTATAGCTCACTGTCAAGGGGGTTATTCATGTCCAAAAAAGAAAATTTGTTTAAGTTGTTTGTAAGTATGACAGGAAAAGAATTATTGATTTACATGGGGTCACAAAAAGACTACAACAAGCTTTATAAGTACAGAACAAAAGACAAAGTTGCTGTTTGAAATATCAACAGCTTTTTTTATCCACAATTGACAATTTTAATTTTAATTATTATCCTTGTAACTAGTCCTTAAAGGACATTTGGAGGAAAAGCATGTCAAGACCAAAATTATTAGTAAGCTTGATGGAGAGCGGTTTGCTTGATGAAAATAAAACTGTTATCACCGAGGCCAGAAAAGTAGGCCGCGTAGAGCGGGCTATAGACAAAGAATTGGCTTCAGTCGAGACTATGAATAATTTGGCAATTTTTTTGAAGAAAAGAGGGCAATCCTGCAGTTAAAAAACCTTTTTATTTACTTTTTAAATGAATTGTGTTATAAATATCATAGGTGTGAAAACCTATGTTTTTATTTTCTTTACAAAGTTAAAGAAAAATGTATAATAAATAAAGATAATAAGTTAAAGATAATTGTAAGATATGGCTGTACCCAAAAAACGAACACCTTCGTCAAGAAGGAATAGACGAAGAGCTAATATTTTTATTAAAGAACCACAACTTGTAAAATGTAAGAAATGTGGTAAACCTACTCTACCTCATACTATCTGCCAAGAGTGCGGTTTTTACAAAGGAAAAGAATATATTAATGTAATGGCAAAAATGGAAAAGAAGCAAAAAGTAAATAAAGTGGCAGAGCAAGAATTATCAACACAAGAACTTTCAAAAAAATAATCCCATGGCAACAAGGCATATTTCTAGATCAATTGTTATGCAAAGTCTCTATGAATGGGACTTTGGAAAAATGAAACAAGATTTAATGTCTATTACACGTAAAAATACGGAGGAATTTGGGGCCGGGCTTGAAGAAACAGATTTTATTTTTGAATTAGCTGAAGGTATATTAAAAAATAAAGAGACGATAGATAAAATTATTGAAAAAACTGCCCCAGATTGGCCACTTCCACAAATTAATCTGCTCGACAGAAATATTTTGAGAATCGGGATTTATGAACTTCTTTATGAGGATAAAGATGCTGTTCCTCCTAAAGTAGCAATAAATGAATCAATTGAACTTGCTAAAAATTACGGAGGAGAAAATTCAAGAAGGTTTGTAAATGGAGTTTTGGGAACGGTATTTAATGTATTACAAGAAAAAAGTGAATCGTAAACTGTAAATTATTTTACCATAGTTTTCAGTCTACAATTCAGTTTAATGTTATGAGTAAAAATTTTAATAATTTAGAAAAGAAACTGAATATATTTTTCAACAATCAAGATTTGCTTACACAAGCATTTTGTCACAGATCATATCTGAATGAAAATCCAAATTTTTGTTTAGATCACAATGAAAGATTAGAATTTTTAGGAGATGCTGTGCTCGAACTTGTGACAACAGAATTTTTATTTAAAAAATTTGCAAAAAAAGCAGAAGGAGAGATGACAGGAATAAGAGCGGCTTTGGTAAATTCGGGATCAATTGCTGAAGCGTCTAAAAATCTTGGATTTAATGATTTTCTTCTTTTGTCGCAAGGGGAAGAAAGGGAACAAGGTAAGGCAAGAACATCAATACTTGCAGATACTTTTGAAGCATTTATTGGAGCATTGTACCTAGATAAAGGTTATGAAGCATGTAAGAAATTTATAATTGAGAATTTAGTTGATAAAAAAATTGCAGAAATCTTGGAAAAAAGATTAGACAAAGATCCAAAATCACTTTTTCAGGAAAAAGCACAAGAAGAGATTTTTATTACTCCTGATTACAGAGTATTAGAAGAAAAAGGACCTGATCATAGAAAAAATTTTATTGTAGGGGTCTTTGTAGGTGAAAAACTCATTGCTAAGGGGGAGGGATCCTCAAAACATGAGGCAGAGGTAAAAGCAGCAGAAAAAGCATTAATTAAAAAAAATTGGTAAAAATATGTTAGTTATAAGATTACAAAGAATTGGTAAAAAAAATCAACCAGCGTATAAGGTTATAGTTACAGATAAGAGGAACGCCCCAAGGGCTGGAGTTCCAGTTGAGCAAATTGGATTCGTAAATACTCTTACAAAAGAAAAATCTATAAATAAAGAAAGAGCTCTTTATTGGATTTCTCAAGGAGCAAAAGCTTCTTTAACTGTTTGGAATATATTAGCTGGGGAGGGTATTGTAAAAGAGGATAAGAAAAAGATAAAAATTAAGGCGGTTAAAAATCCTGAAAAGAAAGCTTCACAAAAAAAGGTTAAAAAAGTAGAAAAACAGGCAGAAAATTCAAAAGAAGAAATTAAAGAAACAGCTTAAAAGCTGTTTCTTTGCTAT
>JAQTWS010000027.1 GCA_028689175.1 Minisyncoccota bacterium | reverse complement strand
CAGTGTTCATTTATGTGATTTTCCTGAATTAAAAGATGATTTGATTGATATTAAGCTTGAGGATGAAATGAAAGAAGCAAGAGAAATCGTTAATTTAGCTCTAAACGAAAGGATGGAAAAAGGAATAAAAGTAAGACAGCCACTTGCTTTTGCTAAAATTAAAAAAGAAATTGATAAAAGATTAATTGATATCATAAAAGATGAGATTAATGTAAAAGAAATTCTAATTGATAATAATATTAGCGAAGAAGTTTTACTTAATTTTGAGTTAACAGACGAGCTTAAAGAAGAAGGGATGGCAAGAGAGATAATTAGAAATATTCAACAAATGAGAAAAGATTTAGGTTATAGTAAAAATGATAGAATTTTGGTAAAATGTGAAGGAGGAAGTTTAAGTAAGGATATAAAGAATTTAATTTTAGAAGAAGTTTTGGCTAAGGAATATATTTTTGATGACGACCTCGAAGCAAAAAAAGAATTAAAAGTTTACAACATACCATTTTTGATTGGTATTAAAAAAGTATATGAAAATTAAAAACATTCTCGTCATTATTTTTGTAATAGTAGCATTTGTGTCTTTAGGATTTTTTTGGTGGCAAAGCACGTCTTATTCTAAAGAAGTTTTAAAGCTTGAAATATTAGGGCCTAAAGATGTATTAGTAGGAGAAAATATAGAATACATAGTAAGGTTTAAGAATAATGGGAATGTTAGATTGGAAAATCCTGAATTAATTTTTGAATACCCTGCAGGCGCAATCATTAATAGTGAAAAAATCTTATTATACGATTCAGAAAAATTAGGAGGGAATATATATCCGGGACAAGAAAGAACTTTTAAATTTAGCGCAAGACTTTTAGGAGAAGAAGGCAGTATTAAAATAGCAAAAGCAACTTTAAGTTTTAAACCTAAAGATTTAAATGTAAGAAATGAAGTTTGTACAGAGTTTTTAAGCACGATAAAGAAGGTTCCTATTAGTTTAGACTTTAATCTTCCTTCAAAGGTGACAAGCATAGACAAGGCATTCTCTTTTAGTATAAATTATGCATCAGAAGTCGCCTATTCTCTCAAAGATCTTTCTATATTCATTGATTATCCAAAGGATTTTGAATTTTTGTATTCTAATCCAAAAGCGCTTGATGAAAAACAGTGGGATATTAATAATCTAAATCAATATGAAAGTGGAAGGATTGAGCTTTCGGGTATTAAAAAAAGTGACACTCAATCAGCCTTTACAGTTAAAATGGGTGTATGGAACAATAACGAATTTATTGTTTTAAAAGAGGCGACATCATGGCTTAAAGTAGTTGCTCCAAGCCTTTATGTTTCACAAAAAGTTAATAATACGTATGATTATGTGGCCAAGAGAGGGGACAGTTTACATTTTGAAATTTCTTTTAGAAATATAGGAGAGGAGCCCTTAAGAGATTTAATTTTAATATCAAAGCTTGATGGATCACTTTTTGATTTAAATACAGTAAATGCACCTTCAGCAAAATATACAAAAGGCGATAATTCATTATTATTTGAAAGCAAAGCCTTTTCAAAATTAGAATTTTTAGATGTTGACGAAGTTGGAACAGTTGAATTTTGGGTAGACTTAAAAAAAGATATTACGCAAAATATATTATCTCAATCAAGTCAAAAAATTAAAAATATTGTAAGTGTGGGGCAAACAAGAGAAGAATTTATTACAAAAATAGAAACAGATTTATTAGCTAAGCAACATGTAGACACAAGCAATAAATTTATGCAAAGTTCTGGTCCTTATCCTCTTCAAGTTAATAAGACATCTAAGCTTACTATTGTTTGGGAAGTTTCAAATACTTTCAATGATGTTGGCGGAGCTACAATGAGAGCTATTATTCCTGAAAATGGTACTTTTATAAAAGAAGAATCTCATGAATCAAACGGATTAACCTTTAACCAAGAAACAAGTGAGCTTGTTTGGGATATCGGTAGCGTTTCAGCAGGAACTGGATATACTAAAGAGCCTTCAAGAATAGCTTTTCAGATAATAATTTCTCCTCAAATCGCTACTCCAGGGGGTGTGCTTTTAATTCCCGGAGCACACATAAGTGGAAATGATGAATGGGTTCAAAAAAGAGTAGAATACAAAACAGAAGAATTGAAGGGGGAGATAGTTGGGGGAAATATCACGGATTGAAACTTTATAAAATTCTATAAGATTGGCAAACTTTATAAAGTTTTGTAAGACTTAAATATGGATGCAAAAGATATATTAAAGCTTATAAAACAATTGTCTAATTTGAATCAAGAAGAATTAGCCAGGGAGCTTGGTGTATCTTTTGTTACATTAAATAGCTGGATAAATGGAAGATCTATTCCTCATAAAAAGAATCAATTTAAAATAGATGAATTGTATCTTAAATATTCTGAAACAAAAGCAATTTCAAAAGATGTTTTAGGAGCAAAAAAAGAAATAGTTTTTAAGAAAAGTAAAAAGTACAAAAACATCATCTCTTTTATTTTAAGCAGGGTAGATATATTTAACCAATTTTTATTATCTCTAACATACAACACAAACAAAATTGAAGGAAGTACTTTAACTCTAAGTGAAACATCTGCAATTCTTTTTGAAAATGTTTTTATTAAAAATAGAAGCTTGATTGAGCAAATTGAAGCAAAAAATTATCAAACAGCCTTTGTTTTTGTGTTTGATTTTATTAATGAAAAAAATTCTATTGATAAAGGTTTTATTCTAAGACTTCATGCTATCTTAATGAATAGCGTTAGAGATGATGCTGGGCTTTTTAGAAATCATGCTGTTAGAATAATTGAATCTAATGTTGTCACAGCGAATTATTTAAAAGTTCCAGCACTTATAGATGAGCTTGTTAAAGATATAAATAAAGAGAAGAGAGATGTAATTGCTCATGTTTCTGAAATTCATACAAGATTTGAACAGATACACCCTTTTTCTGATGGTAATGGAAGAGTTTGTAGATTATTAATACAAGCTGCTTCTTAAAAAGAATTATGCCCCTGCAATGATTTTACAAAAAGACAAAAAACTATATATGAATTTTTTAAACAAAGCCCAAAAAGAAGGAGATAGTACTTTACTTGAAGATTTTCTCTTAAACGCAGTAATTGCTGGATTCGAGTTTTTGTGAATTATAACATTTACTAAAAGCTTTTTTTTTGCTACTATCAAGTTATGGAAAAAATAGTATCATTTTGTAAAAGAAAAGGTTTTATCTTTCAATCGTCTAGTATTTATGGGGGGATCGGAGGATTTTATGATTATGGACCCCTGGGTTCTCAAATGAAAAAAAATATTAAGGATAACTGGTGGAATTTTATGGTAAATACAAGAGCTAATGTGGTTGGCTTAGATAGCGCCATTATTGTAAATCCTAAAGTTTGGGAAGCTTCAGGGCATTTAGAAAACTTTACTGATCCATTAACAGAATGCAGGAAATGTCACAAAAGATTTAGGGCAGATCATCTAATAGAGGGTTGTGGTTTAGAGCTATCTCAAATTAAGTGTCCGGAATGCAATGGAGATTTAATGGATGTAAGAAACTTTAATTTAATGCTTAAAACTTTTATTGGTCCTGTTGAAGATAGTTCATCAATTGCATATCTTCGTCCAGAAACTGCACAAGCAATTTTTATTAATTTTAAAAATGTTTTAGATACCCAAAGATTAAAAATTCCTTTTGGTATCGCACAAATTGGAAAAGCTTTTAGAAATGAAATTACTCCAGGAAATTTTGTTTTTAGAACAAGAGAATTTGAACAAATGGAAATGGAGTTTTTTATAAAACCAGGGGAACAAGAAAAATGGTTTAAATATTGGCTTGATGAAAGAATAAGATGGTATACTGATATCTTAGGAATTAAAAAAGAAAATTTAAGAATAAAAGAAACTCCTAAAGAAGATCTTGCGCATTATGCAATAGCTTGCGCGGATATTGAGTACAATTTTCCTTCTATGGGCTGGTCTGAAATTGAAGGAGTTGCGAGCAGGGGTGATTATGATTTAAGCCAGCACGAAAAATATTCAGGAGAAGATTTAAAATATTTTGATGAAGCAAAAGGAGAAAAATATATTCCTTATGTTATTGAACCATCTTGCGGAGTTGATAGAACAATGCTTGCACTTATATGCGATGCTTATGAAGAACTTGAAAAGGGAAGGTCTGGTGATTCAAATGCTACTGAAATAGTTTTGAAGTTAAATTCTAATATTTCACCTATTAAAATAGCGGTACTTCCACTTGTTAAAAACAAGGAAGAAATTACTTCTAAAGCAAAACAAGTATTCAACTTATTATCTCCTTGTTTTGTCTCAGAATATGACGAAACAGGAACTATAGGAAAAAGATATAGAAGGCAGGATGAAATAGGTACTCCATTTTGTGTAACAATTGACTTTGATACTTTAAATGATAACGCGGTAACTGTAAGAAACAGAGACACAATGGGGCAGGAGAGAATTTTAATAAAAGATTTAATGGAATATTTTAATAAAAATGTATAAAAAAACAATTTTAAAAACAGGATTAAAAGTAATCACCGCACCTTCTTCAGACACAGAAACAGCAACTGTTCTTGTTTTAGTTAAAACTGGATCAAAATATGAAAATAAAGAAAATGCCGGAATTTCTCATTTTTTAGAGCACATGTTTTTTAAAGGAACTGAAAAAAGGAGAACCCCGATAGAGATAATAGAACCGCTCGATGAAATTGGCGGTTTATGCAATGCTTTTACGGGAGAAGAATATACTGGATACTGGGCTAAAGTTGATAATAAGCACATTGATGTTGTTATTAACTGGGTCTCTGATATCTATTTAAACTCAACAATTCCTGCAAAAGAAATAGAAAAAGAAAGAGGGGTTATTAAGGAAGAATTAAACATGTATTTAGATAATCCAATGATGTATATTTCCGAAGTCTGGAAAAAAACATTGTATGGTAATCAGCCTGCAGGAAGAGATATAATTGGAACAAAAAATACCATTTCAAATATTTCACGCAAACAAATTTTAGATTATATGAAATCTCAATACACTGCTTCAAATACTGTTGTCTGTGTGACTGGCAAAATTAACGAAGAAGAAGTTATTAAAAAAATTGAAAAAGCGTTTAAAGATATTTCTAAAGAGCAATTTAAAGACAAGGAACCTGTTTCTGAAAATCAAAAAGAACCAAAACTTTTGATTCATAAAAAAAATACAGGACAATCTCAAGTTGCAATTGGTTTTAGAGGATATAATATTTCACATAAAGACAGATTTATTTTAGAAGTTATAGCCGATTTGTTAGGTGGCCCAATGTCCTCAAGAATGTTTTCAGAAGTTAGAGAAAAACAAGGTCTAGCATATTATATTAGAACTTATAATGATTCAGATACAGACACTGGAAATTTTGTCACTTTTTGCGGACTCGATACAAAGAAAATATTTCAAGGAATTTCCTCTATTTTAAAGGAATATGAAAAATTAACTTTTAAAAAAATTCCTGAAAAAGAGCTCGAAAAGGCTAAGAATTATTTAAAAGGAAAAACCGTATTATCTCTTGAAAGTTCAGATGCTAAAGCTAATTTTTATGGAATACAGGAAATTCTAAAGGGAGAGATAAAAGAAATTGACGATTTATTCAAAGAAATAGATAAGGTTACTATAGAAGATGTTCAAAGAGTTGCACAAGATGTGTTTACCTTTAAAAATTTAAATTTAGCTATAATTGGTCCTTTTGATAATAAAGATAAATTTAAAAAAATCTTATTAAACTATGGAACAAAAAATAACAAAAATTGATATAACATGGAGGGCGCTCTTTAAAATTTTTGCCTTTTTAATTTTTGTAACTTCTTTATTTTTATTCAAGCAGATAATTTTATGGATATTTTTAGCGCTTGTAATTTCTTTTTTATTCAATCCAATCATTGATGCGATTGAAAGAAAAAAAGTTTCAAGGGCAGTGGCCACCCTAATTGTTTATGGTGTTTTCGTAGCAGTCATTATATGGACTATTGTGAGTATTTTTCCACCCTTAATCTCAGAAATTACAAATCTTGCAAGTAATTTTTCTTTTTATTTTGATCGCTTTAACGTTTTTTTAGAAAATAATGGACTTATGGTTAGCGACTTTAAAAATATTATCAATCTTTTTAAGGAACAACTTTTCAGTATTGCAGAAAATGCCATTGCTTTTGCAGGGAGTGTTATGGGTCAGCTTTTTGCATTTGTAACTATTTTTACTCTTTCAATTTTCTTATCAATAGAAAAAGATTTTCCAGTTAATTTTGCAAAAATATTTACCATTAAAGAAGAAGCAGAAAAAAGAGTCTTATCTTCTTTCGAAGAAAGTAAAAGGCAGGTTGTTGGATACTTTAATGCTAAAATAGTAGCCTCTATTTTTGTTATTACTGCAACATTGATATTTTTATCAATTATTCACGTTAAGTATGCTCTTTCTTTAAGTTTAATTTCTGGTATTTGCAATATTATACCAATCATTGGACCAATAATTTCTTGTGTTTTGATTATGTTTTTCGCCGTATTTGATTCATGGGTTAAGGCTTTGATTGTATTAGTTTTTTGTATTATTATTCAACAAATTGAAAGCAATCTTTTAGTGCCTATTTTAACCAAAAAGATAATTGGCATTCCAACAGTTTTGGTTTTAGTTTCGGTCTTGATAGGTGCTAAGTTAGGAGGAGTCTTCGGAGCCATCTTCATCATTCCAGTTGCCGGCATTGTTTATGAATTTATTCAGCAGTACTTTAAAGATAAAAAAGAAAAAGTAAGAAAAGTAATTGAATAAATATGCTTTACATTGTCTCAACACCCATTGGAAATTTAAAAGATATTACAATAAGAGCAAGAGAAGTTTTGGAGGAGGTTGATGTTGTTTTAGCAGA
>JAQTWS010000026.1 GCA_028689175.1 Minisyncoccota bacterium | reverse complement strand
TGAAGGATTTTATAGAATTATTAATAGAAAATTTATTCATCCTATTTTTACGAAAAAAGTATTATTTTTATTCTCTTTTGTTATTCTAATATTTGTAGCTTTATTTAAAACGTTAAATTTTTCAAATCTATATGATTTTTCGGCAAAGCTTCTTTTGATTAATATTTTAACTCCTTTTATTGTTTCTTTTATTGTTTTAATGTTTCAACCACTCACTGTTTTGATAAGATCTATAACTTTAATGAAAGCGCGAAATAAAAGAAAAAAATTAAAAAATCTAATAGTTATAGGTGTGACTGGAAGTTACGGGAAATCTTCAACAAAAGAATTTATTTATACCATTTTATCATATAAATATACAGGAGTTAAAAGAACAAAAGAAAATTATAATTCAGAAATAGGTATTTCACAATTTATATTAAATGAATTAAACAAGGAAGACAAATATTTTATATGTGAAATGGGAGCTTATAATAGGGGAGGGATTAAATTATTATGCAATATTGCGGATCCTCAAATAGGAGTATTGACTGGAATAAATAACCAACATCTTTCAACTTTTGGAACACAAGAAAATATTGTAAAAACAAAATTTGAGCTCATAGAATATGTTAAAAACTTTAGTGTTTTAAATTGGGATAATTATTTAATTAAGAATTATAAAATTAAAGATTCATATAAATATTCATATTTAGAAAAGCAAGATATTTATGCAGAGAATGTTAAAATATTTAAAGATCATATAGAGTTTAATGCTTGTCTCAAGAACGGCGAAAAAGAATATTTTAAGGTAAATGTTTTAGGTGGGCATAATGTTTCTAATTTACTTGGAGCTATTTTTGTAGCCTACAAGCTTGGTATGAGTTTAAAAGAAATATCAGAAGGGGCTAGAAATATAGTGCCTAACCAGGGTGGAATGACTTTAGTTAATAATTTTATTGATGCAACATATTCATCAAATGCAAATGGAGTTATGGCACATTTAAATTTCTTAAATTTATGGAGCGGTAAAAAGGTTATAGTAATGCCTTGCTTGATTGAGCTTCAAAAAGAGTCTCAAAGGATTCATAGAGAAATCGGCAGAAAAATATATGAAATCTGCGATTTGGCAATTATAACTACACCTGATTATTTGAAAGAATTAAAGGAGGGGGGAAGAGAAAAGATTTTATACGAGAGCGATCCAATCAAAATTTTAGAAATATTACAAAAATATAATAGTAGAGAAGATATTATTCTTCTTGAGAGCAGGGTACCAACTAAATTAATAAAAAAATGAAAACAATTTCAATCTCATTATCTCCAAATACCGAAAAAGACGATGTTTGTTTAGCATTTAAAGAATTATTTTCGAGCAAAAAAATAAAAGGCGAACATGTTGAAAAATTTGAAAATAATTTTAAAAATTATTTTAATTTTGATTTTGTATTTTCTTTAAATAGTGGAAGAAGCTGTCTTCTTCTAATTTTAGAAGCTTTGAATATTAAAAAAGATGATGAAATTATTGTCCAAGGTTTTACATGCAATGCCGTAATAAATCCAATACTTAAAACAAATGCTCGTCCTATTTATATAGATATTGATGATGCTTTAAATATTGATATTAGTAAAATTGAGAAAAAAATTACAAAAAAAACGAAAGCAATTATTGTACAACATACATTTGGAATGCCAGGTAAGATTAAAGAAATTAAAAAAATATGCGAAAAATATGATTTATTTTTAATCGAAGATTGCGCTCATGCTCTTGGAGCTAAATATGATAATAAATATTGCGGCACTTTTGGGGATATTTCTTTTTTTTCATTTGGAAGAGATAAGGTTATTTCTTCAGTTTACGGCGGAATGATTGGAATAAATAATTTAAAATTAAAGGAAAAGGTAGAAAAAGAATACAAAAAATTAAAATATCCAGATAAGAAATGGATTAATAGGCAACTTATGCATCCTATTCTTATGAATTTGTTTGTTCTTCCTTTATATAATTTTTTTAATGTTGGTAAAATTATTTTAGAGCTTTCTATAAGATTAAAAATATTATCAAAGTCAGTATCTTCGCCTGAATACAAAGGAGAGCTTCCGGATTATTTTCCTAAAAGAATGCCAAATTCACTCGCGAAACTAGCAAATAATCAATTTAACAAATTAGATAAATTTAATAATCATAGGCGAAAAATAGCTAAGTATTATAAGAAAAATATAGGCGGAGTTTTTGATATAAATGATGGTGCAATATATTTAAAATATCCAATTTTGGTAAATGAAGGAGATGAGATTATAAAAGAATTTAGTAAATTTAATATAATGCTCGAGGATGGCTGGAGGAAAAAAGTTATTGCTCCTCCCAAAACAGATTTATGTAAAATGAATTATATAAAGGGAGAATGTAAAACAGCTGAAGAAATTAGTAATAAAATATTAATATTGCCAACCCATATTAATATTACAGAAGATATTGCAGAAAAAATTGTATATCTCTTAAAAAGTTTGATTTGACAATAGTAGTTTTTTAGTAAAATATATACATATAATTAATCAATTAAAATACAAAAATATGTTTGATAAATTTAAACAATTAAAACAATTAAAAGAGTTTGAATCTTCTCTTAAAAAACAAACCGTAACAAAAGAAAAATATGGAATTACTGTTACATTAAATTTAAAAATGGATATCTTGGACATTAAGTTGAATCCAGAATTAGAAATACCTGAACAAGAAAAAAAATTAAAGGATTGCTTAAATGATGCAATGAATCAAGCAAAACTTGAAATGGCAAAACAAGCTCAATCAATGGGAGGATTTGGTTTTTAATAAATGAAAATATATCCAACAATTACAACATTAGTGGATTATAATGAAAAGTTGAAAGAGGCTAATACGTTTAAACTTGAAAAAGTTTGCGTTTTTTTTACTGGATTAAATTATAAAGAGAGAAAAGAATTACTGAATAAAATCAAAAAAACTTCCATAAAAGAAATTCCTTTTGCGCACATCAAGAATGATATGGAAGAGGAAGAATTAGATTTTTTAATTAAAAATTTTAAGACTCAAGTATTTAATATTCATACAGAAAAAGAGTATCCTTTAAAATATGATTATTCGAAATATAAAAATTTGATATATATTGAAAACGTTTACAAGGCATTTGACGAGGAAGAGATTAAAAATTGGGCTGGGATTTGTCTTGATATATCACATCTCGAAAATGATAGATTATTACGCCCTAAAATATGTCAAAAAAATATCGAAATTTTAAAAAGAAATGAGGTTGGTTGTAATCATATAAGTGCAGTTAAGGATTATTATCATTTAAATGAAAAGGGGATAAAGCGTTATGACGATCATTTTTCAGAAAATCTTTCAGAATTTGATTATTTAAAAAATTATGACAAGCAGCTTTTTTCTGATTTTTGTGCAATGGAATTAAATAATAGCATTAGCTTTCAGTTAAAAGCAATTGATTATATTAAAAAATTATTTAATTAAAAAATAATTCACTTTTATATTTTTTAAAAATCGTATATAATATTTATATAAATGGAAATAAAAGAAATTACTGATAAAGCAATCTGGGAAAATTTTTGCTTAGCTGCAAACGAAAAAACTTTTACTCATTCGTACAATTGGGGTATTTTTAATGAAAAAATGGGAGATAAGATTTGGAGAATGGGGGCATATGATGCAGATTTAGTTGCTGTGCTTTTGGTAATTAAAATTACAGCAAGAAGAGGAACTTATCTTTTAGTGCCAATGGGGCCAATTATAAAAGAGGGTGGCGATAAAAAAAATATAATTGAAAAATTTTTATCAAAACTAAAAGAACTTGCCAATATTGAAAAAGTTGATTTTATTAGATTTGCTCCTATTTTAATAAATAATGAAGAAAATAGGAAAATATTTAAAGATCTTGGCTTTAAAGAAGCTCCTATGCATGTACATCCAGAATTTACATGGGAGCTTGATATTACACCTGAGGAAGAAGAATTACTTCAAAATATGAGAAAGACAACAAGATATTCGATCAGGCAGGGAATCAAAAATAATGATATAGAAATTGAGAAAAGTACAGACGTAAAAGATTTAAAATATTTTAATGAAGTTTATGAGGTAACAGCAAGGAGACATAATTTTACTCCTTTTTCAATCAAATATTTAGAAAATGAACTTTTTTCTTTTAAGGATGATGATCAAGTTTTGATTCTTAATGCAAAATATAGAGGAGAAGTGATTGCCTCAGCTATGATAATATTTTGGTCAAAAATTGCTTTTTATCACCAAGGAGCATCTTCTCAAAAATATCCTAAAATTCCTGCATCATATTTAATTCAATGGGAAGCAATTAAAGAAGCTAAAAAAAGAGGTTGCCATACATATAATTTTTGGGGTATTGCAAGAGACGAGGAAATTAATAACAAAAATCATCCATGGGTAGGCTTAACTTTGTTTAAAAAGGGATTTTCTGGATACTCAAAAGAATACGTAAGAACAAATGATTATAAAATAAGTTTTAAATATTATTTAATTAGGATTTTTGAAATATTAAGAAAAATAAAAAGAAATCTTTAAATGAAAAAAAGAAGAATCAAAAAAAGAAATAGAAAACCTTTTTTTAAGAAAAAACTTTTCTGGTTTTCGTTTTTATTTTTAATAGTATCCTCTGGATTCTTTTACTTTTTTTTATTTTCTCCATATTTTCAAATTGAGGAAACTTCAATTTTAGGTGCTCAAACTATATCAAAAGATGAACTCTTGAAAAATTTTAAAAGTAATGCTACAATATCATTAAACATCTTGGGTAATAATCTGACATCGGAAAGTCTGTTTATACCATCTCAAGGAAAGATTTCTACTCTTTTAGAAAATTTTCCAGAAATAGAAGATATCAGTGTAAAAAAAGATTTTTTTACAAAAAAAATTGTAATCGAAGTAAAGGAAAAAACACCGGTATGTATTTGGTGTTCTAAAGATGTGTGTGTTCTTTTAGATAAAAATGCAACATATATTAAAAATTATCAAAAAGAAGTCGGATTCATTAAAATAAATGAACACGATGAATATGAAAAAAATCTTAGATCATGGTCAGGAATGACTAAGCAAGATTTTATTATAACTCTTTTGACTGTTTATAAAAACAACAATGAAATAAAAGAATTTGATATCTATGCTGACAAATTTTTAGGAAAGTATAAAAATATTAACTTTATATTTGATCCTAAAGAAGACATTGATTGGCAGATACAAAAAATGAATGTTGTATTAAAAAAACTCAATTATAAAGTAGAAAATCTGAAATATATAGATTTAAGATTCGGAGAACAGGTTATAGCTAAATAATATTTATATTGTAAAAAGTTCTTTGAAATAAAATTTCTACGGTAACTTTTTTATTCTTTTTTAACTGATTCTTGCTTTTTAAAAAGTAGGCTGATTTTGTTTTGCAAAAAGTGTCAAAAAGTTGCCGTAGAAATACGGCGGAGGTATTGATCATGGACATTAAGGATAAGATCAAAGAGTTTTCGTCAAACTTGCGCGAAAAAATAGAAAGCAATAAGCCACTTGCTGCTATCGTTGCAATTACTGGCGTGTTGCTTGTTGCGCTTTTGATAAGTATGGCCCTGGGACTTCTTCCTGTTTGGATGACAGTTAGTCCAAGCATCGAAGCAAACACTACTTCACTTGAGGTAGGACAATCAACTTCACTCACAGCTAAAACCCCCTTCTCTCCCGATGTCTATCACTTCGAATGGATTTCGAGCAATCCCAATATTGGGACAATCGTAAATGAAGGCAAGAGTGCAACTTTTACCGCTAAAGAGCCTGGTAAGACCACCATTACTTTCAAAGTTGATGGCAAGGCTGCCAGCAAAGACATAACAGTATTCTCAAAGGCATATCTTGACGCAGCACTTCCTGAATCCTGGGTGTATATCGGAAACGCATACGATTACAACCTAATCTATCCAAGCGATAGCGTAAAAATCAGTGAAGTCTATGTCGAAAATGCTTACAATCAGAGACTTTCCGATGACAAATTCTTCCAAAATGTACAGGGGCAAAAGAAATTACTCATCGCAAGTGATGTTGATCCAGGCAATTACATGCTTGTGGTCAAGGGCGTCGCTGAAAGCGATGGAAGAACCTTGAAGACTTCTTCTCCATTCACAGCACTCACAGAAATACTTAAAGGGTATTACCAATTTTCGATTTCAAACGAAAACTTGATCAGCATTGAACCATGGCATTATAGTGCCATAGAAAATTTCATGAAAAATGAATTCGGTGTTGATACAAGTTTAAGTAATGTCAAAACCCAAGGTAAAACTGTTGAGGTCGCATCGTTCAAAAGCAAGTATGTCTTTTATAGAGACCCAACTCGAACAGATAAACTCTGTTACGAAATGGATGTGACTGCCAGAGGAACAGAGAGGGATGCTAAAACTTTCCACAAGCTGACTGCAAGAGCGAATGATGGTACCTCGTGGACTGTTGCCACAGATGGTATTATCTTCTTGGCTTTCCCTGAAGGATATTCATATTACATGAATCCCTTAGGTAAAAGCATGCCTACGTATATGAATCCTGACACGAGCTTCCCAAGTACAACTACAGAGACAACCAACAACAACCCCAGTTACGGCGAAACGAACATTCCGTCCCCGCCCCCGCCCATATAGAGGAGAAGAATTATAATATTTTTCTCCTCTATCCTACCTTATTATTTTTTAATAAAAGTATTTAGATATTTTTATTAACAAATAAAAAGAATAATAAGTAAAAAATAAAAATATGAAACAAAAAACCATAGACACAATAAAAGGAAAATTTGTTCAAAAATTCTTATTTTCGCTAATGGCGTTAATTTTAGGATTTTTCAATTTATTTTCTTTTCAAGGGGTTTTAGCTGCATCGAGTTTCAACACAGGTGCATCTGATTTTCCTTTAAGAGTAGGTAATGTTACTCAAAGTTCGGGAACTTTAAACTGGGGGACATCTTTAAATAGTGTTAATTCAGGAGATGAGTTAAAGTTTCAGGTATATTATCACAATGCTGGTAATACTGCCGCAAATAATACCAAAGTCACATTAAAACTATCTCCAAGCGGAAGTTCAAGTAATTTCCAAGCTGAATCTCAAATATCAGCAACAGGATTTAATACATATACATCAAATG
>JAQTWS010000025.1 GCA_028689175.1 Minisyncoccota bacterium | reverse complement strand
TGCGATAATCCTACTGACAGAGACTTACTTTCAAATCGCGATTTAGAATTTTTGAAAAGCTTAGTTGGCGATGCAAAAGTTGTATTAATTGACGAAGGGCAGAAGGTAGAAAACTTAGGACAAACATTAAAACTCTTAGTTGATCATTATAAAAAAGAAAAACAAATAATCGTGACAGGATCATCTAGCTTTAATATTTTAGATAAAACAGAGGAGCCTTTAACTGGAAGAAAGTTTGTTTTTAATTTATTTCCTTTAAGTATTGAAGAAATTTATCCAGACAAAGATGTTTCTTTAATAATGAAAGAATTAGAAACATATTTAGTGTATGGCAGCTATCCAGAAGTTCAAGTTAAGACAAGAATGGAGGAAAAACAAGAAGTCATACATGAAATTTCAGAAAGCTATCTTTATAAAGATGTTTTTGAATTCCAAAAAATTAAAAAATCAACAACTCTTGATAATCTTTTAAGAGCTTTAGCTCTTCAGATAGGAGGAGAGGTTTCATATACAGAGCTTTCTAATATTGTAGGTATTGATAAGAAAACTGTGGAAAATTATATTGATATATTAGAAAAAAACTATATAATTTTTCGCTTGTATCCTTACGCTCAAAACAAGAGGAAAGTCATTTCAAAACTTAAAAAAGTTTATTTCTGGGATCTAGGAATAAGAAATTCAATAATAAATAATTTTAATTTTTTAAATTTTAGAAATGATGTTGGCGCCTTATGGGAAAACTTCTGCATCTTAGAGAGATTGAAATATCAATCTTATCATAAGATATATTCAAACAATTATTTTTGGAGAACATACGAAGGGGCAGAAATGGACTTAATTGAAGAAAGAGAAGGAAAGCTTTATGCATATGAATTCAAATGGAGCGACAAAAAGAAAATAAAAGAACCTTTATTTTTAAAAGATTATAAAGAGAGTTCTTTTTCGCTGATTTCTCCTAAAAATTTAAAAGGCTTTACAATTTAGGTTTTACAACAAGCCTTCTCTGATCCCCCATTCCAACACTTTCTGTTTCTACATCGTTCCTTTTAGCTAACTCCATATGTATTATTCTTCTTGCATAAGAAGATAGGGGTGGTAATATTTTTTGTTGTCCAGTAGTGGACACCTCTTCAGCAGCTGAATTTGCTATACTTTTATAGCTATTAATCTTATTTTTTCTGTAATTATCAATATCTAAAGTTAAATATATTTCTTTATCTAATTCTTTTTTAATAATTTTTCGTAAAATAAGTTGAAGGTTTCCCAAAATAAGGCCTTGTTTGCCTATAAACATTTTCGCATCCTCTATTTTAAATACATTTATTTCCATGATATCATTTTCTTCTTTCAGGTAATTCATTTCAATTTCAACATCAAGCCCCATTCTTTCAAAAAATTCTTTTGTTTTTTCTTCAATGATTTTAAGTTCTTTTTCTTCTACCATATCTTTAATTTTTTAAAATTATCTTTTGTTGGATTATTGTAAATATTGTAATTACAAGCCAGTACAATCCGAGAGCTGAGGGTAATTGTGTTAATACGAAAAAAGTTAGAATAGGGAATATAATCATCATTTGTTTTTGCATCATACTTTGCAATCTTTCGGTTTGATCCATATTATTGATTTCTTTTTTTTCTTTTGGTTGCATTGTTCGTATTTGTAAAAATTGAGATAATGCTACTATCATAGCGAAAACAATATGAGGCTCTGACAAATTCATCCCCAAAAACATTGGCTCAATTGATCCGCTAAAGTTTATAAAAGGATATAAGTTTTTTGCTATATCTATACCAGAAGCAATATTTTTAATAACTTGATAAATTGCTATAACAATAGGAATTTGAAGAAGTATATACCAAAATCCTGCAAAAGGATTGAATCCTTTTTCTCTATATAGCCTGAGAAGTTCTTCTGCTTGTTTTTGAGTATCTGTTTTATATTTTGTTTGTATTTCTTTAACTAATGGTTGAATCTCCTGGATCTCTTTCTGGGATTTTAAAGATTTATTATTAAGGGGACATAATATCAATCTTATAATCACTGTCAATATTAAAACCGCCAACCCAAAACTTCCTAAAATAATATATAACCATATTAAAAAATTAAAAATTGGTTGGTATAAAAATATATTAAATATAGTCCCTACGAATTCAAACATTTTGTTTTTTTAAATAAATAATTTACTTCTTCTTCTATTTGATCAAATTTTTTATCTTTAATATTAGGATAAGCAACTAGTATTATATCAAATCCTGGCTTAAAGTCTATTTTTCTTACTATTTCTCTAATTCTTCTTTTGATTTTATTCCTTTGAACTGCTTTTTTTGATACCTTCTTAGAAACCACTATCCCAATTCTTACAAAATTTTTATCATTCTCTAATATTTTTAAAAAAAGAGAGTCTGCTTTTAATCCTCTCCCTTTTTGGTAAACTCTTTCGAAATCTTTCTTTTTAGTTAATCTGTTTTCTTTTTTAAGCATTAAAAATTAAACAGTTAATCTTGCTCTGCCTTTTGATCTCCTTCTTTTTAAAACAGCAAGGCCAGATTTACTTCTTTTTCTAGCTAAAAAGCCGTGTGTTCGTGCTCTTTTTTTCTTTTTTGGATTGTATGTAATACTCATAACCTTTCATTTAATTTTATAAAATTACAATAGCAAAAAAATTTGAATTGGTCAATTTTTTGGCAAGTTGAAGCACATTTCGGACAAAAACACGCGTCACGATGTGTTTGGTAATAACAAACTTAATAACAACTCTATTCTATGAATAAGTATATTACACTTTCTGATTATGAGAAAGCGATCAAATTAAAACAGGTTAAATCGGAAAGGTCTCCTTTGGGAATATCAATCAAACTTGAAAAGCGCTTGGTTATCATACTATGTTTTAAAGTAGAGTTGTGTGTATTTGTAAAACCTTTTATGCGATAGGTTATTTTCATAAACATATTTTACTTAGATGAGTCTAATGTGTTTGTGACCTTTGTAAATTCTCTAATTTGAGATATATTTATTATGTGTTCATCATTCATTGTTATATTCATACAACAATAATGTCTGATTTACACGTTTTCACAAGAGGAGCTTTCTTAATTTGATGTTCCTTTTGTATTGGAAAACGATTTTCATTTCGGGCTCATGTTGTATCGTACAAGACTGTAGAATGTAGCAACCAGCTATTGACATAACCATAGTTTATTATATAATTATAGACATAGTTCTTAATGTTTATGGAGGAATAGATGTGGCAAAAAAGATCTATTTTTTGATTCCCGGATGGTCAGGCAATAGTCCTCATCAGAATTTTAGCCTTTTGCGAGAGCACTTGGAAGAAATTCCCGGAATTAAAGTTGAGATCGCTGAATATCTGGAAGTTAGTGGTAAATTCGCTAAATTCCGGTCAAAGAAATCCGTTGAGGAGTATGCGGACAAGGTCAAAAAAGATCTTGAGCGTGTAAAAAATGAAAACCCAGGGATCCCAATCGTTGCCGTTGGGCATAGTTTGGGAGGATTGATACTTAGACAACTGTATTTTTGGGGATACAGATTTGAAGAAATGATTCTGGCTGCTACTCCTAGCAAGGGGTTCAGCCGAAAGTTTTTGCTACTCGCGCCCCTTGCATATATTTGCAAGGTGAAGATCTTCTTCCAAATCATGCCAGGAAGCAAATTTCTTGAAAGTCTTGGAGAATGTCCCAAAGAGGCGATATGCCTTTGGGGAAGCGACGATTTGGTTGTCCCTTGCCTATCCGCCGTCCCCACAAAGATGGGGCAAGGAATTCTCATCCCAGGATGCGATCATGGTCTGTTTCCTCATAAGAAGGAAAAGATTGCTCATTCTGCCATACCAGTTTTGGTGGAGAGGGAGAAGCGTAAAGCTCTCCCTGTTTTTTTTATACATTTTTGCCCTAGTTATCCACATGTTTTACACATCGGTTCATAAATCCTTTATTTTTCAACGTCTTTGCAAATTTTTCCACATGTACTATAATGTATGCAAGTTAAAAATATGACTCAAGAACAAATCTGGCAATCAGTATTAGCGCAAATCAAACTGAACGTATCCTCCGCAAATTTTGCAACATGGTTTGCAAATACAAAAATTTCAGAATTATCAGGAGGGGTGCTTACAGTTTCCGTTCCAAATTCTTTTAGTAAAGAATGGCTTGAACAAAAATACAAAACAGACATATTGAGAATACTCAAATCTGTTGATTCTTCAATTAAAGATATTGAATATGTAATTTCTCCTTCTAAAAAGATGTTTTCAAATAATACTGTTAAGATAAACAACAATGAGGAGCAATTAGGTTTTTCTGAATTTGAAAAAGATGAAGAAACAAATCTAAATCCTAAATACGATTTAAACAAGTTGATAGTTGGACCATTTAATGAAATGGCCTATGCCGCAGGCGAAGCTGTTATTGAAAATCCAGGAGAGGCATATAACCCTTTTTTTGTATATGGTGGGGTTGGTCTTGGAAAAACACACCTAATACAAGGCATAGGTAATAAAATTAAGGAAAAACACTATTCAAAAAAAATAAGATATATTCCTGCTGAGAAATTAATAACAGATGTTGTTAATAGTATTAGGGAAAACAGGGTAGAAGATCTTAAAAGAGAGTTTAAAACAATTGATGTTTTGATTATTGATGACATCCAATTCATATCAGGAAAAACAAAAACACAAGAAGAGTTCTTCCATATATTTAATGTATTGTATCAAAACAATAAGCAAATAATATTGTCATCTGATAAGCATCCAGGATCTATCCCTACTCTAACAGATAGATTAAGATCAAGATTTGAAGGAGGGATGATTGCAGATGTTGGTATGCCTGATTTTGAAACTAGACTTGCAATATTAAAACAGAAAGCAGAGGAAAAGGGGTTGAACATTTCTTTTGAAGCGCTTGAATTTATTGCCTCAAATATTCAAAAAAATGTAAGAGAGTTGGAGGGTGCATTAAATAAAATATTGATTGTTGAAAAAATTAATAAAAGACTCTGTACTTTAGATGATATTAAAAAGCAATTAAAAAATATTATCAGTGTAAAAACAAAAATAACAACTCCTGAAAAAATCGTTAATGCAGTTATTAATTTTTACAATTTAGAAGATCAAAATCTTTTTATATCCTCAAGAAAAAAAGAATATTCAAGACCAAGACAATTATCAATGTATTTGCTTAAAAAAGAATTAAAGTTATCTTATTCTGCTATCGGAAGGAAATTTGGAGGAAAAGATCACACAACTGTTATGCATTCTTGCTCGCTTATTGAGAAAGAATATGAGGAAAATCAAAAATTTAGTCAAGAAGTTGAGATGATACTTCAAAGAATTTATAGCGAATAATAATAATTTAAAATTATTAAAATTATGAAACTAACTATTTTAACACACGAACTAAAAAAAGGGTTGAATTATACGGAAAGATTAACTGGAAAAAATTTAACTTTGCCAATTTTAAATAATGTGCTCATAGAAGCCTTACCAAATTTTTTAAAAATATCCTCTACCGACCTTGAAACAGGGATAGAATGGTGGGGACTTTGTAAAACAGAAGAAGAAGGAAAAATCACAATTCCAGCAAAAATATTAACTCAGGTAATTAATAATATTTCTGATGAGAAGATAGAAATAGAAAATAAAAATGACACTCTTTTTATTAAAACAAAAACTTTTAGAACTCAAATAAAGGGATATACATCGGATGATTTTCCTATTATTCCACAATTTTCAAAAGAAGATTTTATTGAAATTAATGCGCAAGAATTAAAGGATGGTTTAATAGATGTTGTAGATATTGCAAGTATGTCTCAAATAAGACCTGAAATATCAGGAATATATTTTGTGTTTAAAAAGGATTTGGTTAATTTAGTTGCAACAGACAGTTTTAGATTAGTTGAAAGAACTCTTCAATCAAGTAATTACAAGAACTCTTTTAATGATGAAATTAAATTTATATTATCTCAAAAAACAACAAAAGAAGTGATTAATATTCTCCAAGAAAATACAGGATCAGTTAAAATATATTATTCAGAATCTCAAATATTATTTGAAACTAATTTAAATGAAGTTGATCATCCTGAAATTAATTTAATCTCAAGACAAATTGAGGGAAATTATCCAGCTTATAAAGAAATTATTCCAAAAGAATACAAAACAAGAATTATAGTTGATAAAGATTTCCTTACTAAACAAATTAAATTAGCGGGTTTGTTTGCTGGCAAGATCAATGAAATTAAAATTAAAAATGATGATAAAAATTTAGAAATTTTAAGTCAAGATTTAGAATTAGGAGAAAACAGCTCAATTCTTGAAGCTAAAATAGAAGGAGAGCCTGTAGAAATTTCTTTTAATTACAAATTTATATTGGATGGAGTTAGTCGTGTTAAAACTAAAAATGCTATTTTAGAATTACAGGGAGCTTCTGGTGCAGGTGTTATTAAAGCAGAGGAAGGCGTTGATTACATATATGTAGTTATGCCGATTAAGATATAAAGAGCGTAAGTAAAAAATCTAAAGATAATTTTGAAAAAATTTGGGATTGATTTTTTATTATAATTTATAAAATGTTTCTATAAAAATAAATTCGGCTAACAAAATAAATGATTGAAATAGAAAAGAAATTTATTTTAAACGAAGAAGAAAAAAGAAGAATTATTAAAAATGCTCAATTTTTAGGAAATAAAATATTCACAGATGTCTATTATGATAAAAATGATTACTCTTTAACTTTAAAAGACTTTTGGCTTCGTTTTAGAGACGGTACTGCTGAATTAAAAATTCCTCTTAAAAAAGAAAATGATACTTTTATTAATCAATATGAGGAAATAATAGATGAAGACAAAATACGACAAAAAATTAATATTCAAAAATCATCAATAAGTCTGATCAATGATCTTACCTTAAATAATTATATTCCATTTTGTAAGTGTAAAACAACTAGAACAAAATATAAAAATAATATATTCTCAATTGATTTAGATTTTGTTGATTTTGATGATTTTACTTACAATATCGCAGAGATCGAGATAATGGTTGAAAATGAAAAAGACATTGATGATGCTGTAAGGAAAATAAATAATTTTGCAAAAGAAAACAATTTAAAAATAGATTCAGTTAGGGGAAAAGTGATTGAATATATAAATAGAAAAAATTCTAAACTTTATAACAA
>JAQTWS010000024.1 GCA_028689175.1 Minisyncoccota bacterium | reverse complement strand
GTTTCGCAAGAAGAAGAAACGAAACAAGAAGGCGAAACGAGTTTTTCTTTTTCTTATGTCACGAGACGCTATTATCTTGGCCATAAAGACGGTAAACCGTTCTTTATGGTTGAATATTTTGATTCTTTGCCAGACGGATTAAGCGAAGAAGAAAAAGAAAAGTTTACAAAAGAAACAAGGAAGCAGGGCGAAGTTGAAAAGACGGTTTATGTTTTAAAACATGGCGAAGTACCAGAACCAAAAGAGGAAATGGAAGAACCCGACCCAAGTCAAAGAAAAAAATATCGCGTTGCTCAATCTAGGGATTTTGAAAGGGGTATGATTGATAGTTTTGTTGCAGACGACGCGAATAAACAAGTTATGAGTGAAATTTTAGCAAAACATTCAGAATTAAAGCCCGACGAAATTTCACAAATAGTTGAGCAAACTTTTGAAGCTTCTCGTGAACAAAACCGCGAAGCGGTTCGTGCCCTTTCTGGTCGCTTTTCAAAAGAAGTTGCAGAAAAAATCAGGGCTGAAATCAGAGAACGAGTGTTGCCCAAACCGCAAGAGATGGAAATGGCGCAGTTAGTTGAAATTTTGAAAGATAAAAAGGTTTTATTTTACACTGGCGCGGGTATTTCCGTAGCAAGCGGAGTTCATAGTATGGATCAATTACAAGAAGCATTAGGAATTGGAATGTCAGAAAAGGTGGACGGTTTGCTTAAAAAGGCGATTACCAATCCGCAGAGCGTGATTGATTCATGGGAAGAATTTACAAAAGCCGCTTTTGAAAAACCGGCAACGCCCGCTCATCAATCGCTTGGCGGACTTGCCCAAAAATTAAAGTCGCAAATCTTTACTGAAAACGTTGACCATTTACAAGAAAGAGCGGGCGTAAAAGCGACGCACTTAACTGGTCCGTGGCTGAAAGAAAATGTCCAGCCAGAATGGTTAAAAGATATTGACGCAGTGATTACGGTTGGCTTAAGTTATGATGATAGAGGTTTTCTTGGTTGGTATAAAGAAAATAATCCGAATGGAAAAATTGTTGCACTTAATTTGAGCCAACCGTCTTATCTCGGAAATGAGGATTTTATGTTGAAAGGAGATTGTCAAAAAGTTGTTCCCGAATTGGAAAAAGAATTTGCCGCGAAGGAATAAAATTAGTAAACTGAAACTAAGGCGGCGCGCCAGTTTCACTGGCACGAAATTCGGCGGCGGCGGAAAGCGAGGGCAGGCAAAAATTCCTTCCCCCCAACCCCCTTCCTTTTTGCCCGCCCGAGCGTTTCGGTTTTGCGCGCGAAGCGCGCAATCATTCGGAGTTTTGCTCAAAAAATGTTCGAACTTCGTCCAAAAAACACCGCCAGAAAATAATTTAAAACATTATGCATATTTTTAAAAAACTAATCACTTTCACATTCTTAACATTCGTTTCTTTAAATATGGGCAGCGTAATAGCTGGAGATATTCCAGAGGCGTTAATAACAGGAGATCAAAAAGCACACTTTATAGGCCTATTGTCAAAAGATGCTGATCAATGCACTTTAATTCCTAAAACAATCATGATGGGAGATATTAGTAATGATCCAATCAAGGTTGATTGTTTTGATAAATATTACGGAACTTCAGATAAGCCTAAGGATGGAGATATTATTGTAGCTATTTTAAACAATGATTTAACTTTAGATTCTTGGATATTTAAAGTGACATCAGAAGATTATAGGTCTTTAAAGCTAGTTAGCGAAAGATATAACATGGCTGAACGCTATGAGAAATATATCAATGAAGGAAAATATTTTAGGGACAGTGATTTATTAGTAAAAGAATCTGACTTGCCAGTAAAAGAATCTGATTATTCAAAAATATATTTAGGGATAGCTATAATTAGTTTATTAGGAATAATATTTTATTTAATAAAACACAATAAAAGCAGAAAAGCGATAATTGGTTTATTATTTTTAATTGCGGGTTTGCTTATATTCTGGCTATTTAATTTAAAAAATAATGAAAGTGAGAGTTTATTAGAATCAACAGAACAAAGCGAACCTATTAAGATTGTTTATTTAAAGCCTGAAAATTCTTCTCAAATATCTGATGAAGATTTAAAAAAATATTCAGAAATTTTAGTTGTTAACAACTTTGAAGATTTGGAAAAAAATGTTACAAATAAGGTTGCTATTTGGATAGATAAAGATTCTGTTGATTTAATTAAAAGTGAGTGGCTTAATCAAGAACCACAAAAGTATTACCCTTTGGTATTAATAGGGTACAACAATGCCTTATATTCTTTTAGAGATAAATTGTCTATAGGAGGCATCAAAGGACCACAAATTGATTGGAGTACTTATAGATTAGAGCCTGGTTTTAGCACATGGATGCTTAGTGATTCAAAAAGAATATTGAAGGGTTTTGACAGAGATGTTTCTATAGAGGCTGTTTTAATTGAAACTAGAAATTTATCAAATGAAGAAAGCTACAAAATTGTTTTAAAAACAAATGATGATTGCTTAACTAAATCAGATTGCGCATTGCCATTTGACTATGCTATAAGATCGGATTGTCCTTATGAGACAAAATGTCTTAAAAATGAATGTTGTGTTATTTGTCCAATAATAGATCCGAATTGGAATAAAATCGAACAAGCAATTTATAATTGTGATGTAGATAGTGTAATGCAGACTCATGACAAAAATGTTGTAGCTAAATTGAAGAATGGCGGCACTATCGAAGCCTTTGAACCAAATCTTGATGATGTATTGTTTGTGGCAGATAAGGTAGAAGAAAAATGCGGTAAATTAAGGATCGGAACAGAATAGTTTATTATTTTATTTTATGAAAAAGAAAACAAAATTTTATGCATATTTAATAGGAGAAATAAAAGGAATAACTGATAATTGGACGGAGTGTCAAAGTATTGTTTCGGGCAAGGTAGCAAAATACAAAAGCTTTGAAACGAGAGAAGAAGCTGAAAGATGGCTTGAGGCGGGAGCAGATTACAGTATAAAGCATATAGCCTCTGAAAAAGGCATTTATTTTGATGCAGGAACTGGTGCTGGATTGGGGGTTCAGATTAATGTTACTGATGAAAATGGTAAGAGTTTGCTTTTTAAAATTTTACCTACAAATAAAGAAGGTCATTATTTAATAAAAGGAAATGTAACTAATAATTTTGGGGAACTTTTAGCATCTAAATACGCTCTTGAATTAGCGCTTAAAAAAAGTATTAAAAAAGTATTTGGCGATAGTAAATTAATTCTTGATTACTGGTCAAAGGGATATATTAAAAAAGAAGTAGGAGAAGAAACTGTTAATTTAGCTAACGAAGTTAAAAGACTAAGATATGAGTTTGAAAAAGAAGGGGGCGAAATGATGCATATTTCAGGAGGAAGCAATCCTGCTGATTTAGGATTTCATAAAAATTGACAATACTCTTTATTTTATATATCATCTTTCTTATTGGAGGGGTGTCAGAGCGGACGAATGAGGTAGTCTTGAAAACTACTGTGGGGCAACTCACCGTGGGTTCGAATCCCACCCCCTCCGCTGCTTTTTATAAAAGAAGGCTTTTTAAAGTAATTGAAGTCGTTTTTTAGTGCAAAAACCTACTTGTGCTAAACATTGTTTTAGTGTAAACTTTACTTAATAGTAAATCTTAATTAATAGTTAATAAAAAACCTTATGAAAAAAATAATATCTATCGTCCTTATATTACTTGTTGTTTTTATAGGTATTTTTCTTTTTTTGCAAAACAAAAATTTAACTTCTCTTACTCTTATTTCTCCGAACGGCGGTGAGGTTTTAGAAGAAGGTTCAACTTATACGATTAAATGGAGTAGTAAAAATATTCCTGCGGATAGTAAAATATCTATAAGCATTCGCCGAGTAGTACCTTCTTCTACGCCGCCAACAGAGGGGCAAGAATTTGATCCGCTTATCTTTTTTAACTTAGATAATACTGGTAGTGTAGACTGGACAGTTTCTGATATGTACCCTGCAGGAGATTATTTATTAAATATTATTAGCTATGTTTCTTTGCCAGTAAATAATCCTATTCTTGATGAAAGCGATGCCACTTTTCAAATCGTAAAGTCTCCTAAAGAAATTAATTGGAAAACTTATCGTAATGAAAATTTTGGATACAGTCTAAACTATCCAGATAGTTTAATTCTAAGAGAGTTTTCAGAAACAAAAACTGGAGCTAGCTTTCATTTTCAAGATGAAGCATATCCCGAATGTATTACTGTATCTGCAAGAGAAGCAGTAAAAAACAAAGAGAATCTTTCTTTTGATCAATATGTTAGAGAGGCAGCCATAGAAGAAATTCAAGATTTTAAAAGATTGAATTCTATCGAAAAAATAACTACGAATAGCGGTCTTAATGGTTATAAAACTACTTGGGGTTATACCTTCTTAGGTGGAGAAGAAAAAATCTCTTTACCAATCACATACTTTGAAGGTCCTGGTAATATTCAAGGAATAAACTATAAAACTATTCAATTAACTTTAAATGATCTAAGTTGTGAAAATATTTACGAGCAAATATTGCTTACTTTTAGCAAGTAATAAGTTTTAATAAATTTGGCTAGATCAAAAATCTCTATAAATTATGTTGTTTTTCAACAACACTATTTATTGTTTATTTTTTATAGCATATAGTTAGTCTGAACCAACAATAAGTATTAAATACTAGCTCAAATATTCAGACAAAAACTGGTTAAATAGGAGCATCTTTATTTAGGGACGCATTATATCAATCCTTCTGGAAATAATGTTGTTCAATGATTTTTACTAACGCTTTAAAACTTACTTTTAAAGCGGGAGAAGAAAAGCTAATAAAATAATATAGTCTCGGACGTTGTTGTTTAGCAAATATTATCAAATGGAACAAACTTTTAAAGAAAAAGTATATAACATAGTTAAAAAAATCCCAGAAGGTAAAGTTTTAACATACAAAGAAATTGCAGAAAAAATAGGAAATCCTAAAAGCTATAGAGCTGTTGGGAATGTTTTAAATAGAAATAATGATAAAAGTATTCCATGTCATAGAGTAATAAGATCTGATGGAAAGATTGGAGGATATAATAAAGGAACTTTTATTAAAAAACAAATGCTTAAAAAAGAAGGTTTTTTAAAGTAATTAAAGTTGTATTTTTAATGTAAGGATTTGTGACATAATGACGTAGTGTTTTTTGTAGAGGTTTAACATGTCAAAAGAATCAAAATTATACATTGGTACATCTGGTTTTGAATATAATTGGAATAATTTTTATAAAGACGCTAAAGATAAATTTAAGCATTATAGCCAAGTATTTAATACTGTTGAAATAAATTATTCCTTTTATAGATTGCCTAGCATTAGGACTTATGAAGAGTGGAAAAAGAAAGCCCCTTTTGATTTTTGTTTTGCCTTAAAACTTTCAAGATATATAACCCATGTAAAGCGGCTTAAAAATACAAAAGATGCTTTTGATGAGTTTGTTAAACGTGCAAAACATTTAGAGTCTAAGTTAGGACCTATTTTAATACAATTGCCTTCAAATTTTAAATTAGATTTAAATGTAATAGAAAGGTTTTTAATAAATAATAAAAATAATTATAGGCTTGCTTTTGAGTTTAGAAATGCAAGTTTTTTTAATTCCGAGGAACTTATTAATCTTTTAAAGCGGTATAATGTTGCATTAGTTTTTTCTCATTCAAGTATTTTTCCATACAAAGAAATCATAACAGCCGATTTTATATATCTAAGAATGCATGGACCTTCTAAATTATACGGTTCAGAATATGGAGAAGAATTAAAAAAATGGACTTTAAAAATTAAGAAATGGAATGTAGATAAAGACGTGTATGTATATTTCAATAATGATCAAAATGAATATGCGCCAAATGATGCAAAAAAACTTTTAAGTTTAATTTAATTTTTCTAAATCAAAAATATCTTTAATTATAATTTTCTTTTTGGCTTTTATGCCATTGAATAATTCGTTTTGTTTAATAGACATTTCTGAATTATATTTAACTTCAATTAAAGTTTTATCCTCTGTTATAAAGTCAATTTCATTTCCTTCTTCGTATATATATGAGGGATTCTTATCTTTAATTTTGAAATATACATAATTTTCGAATAAGCTTCCCTTATCTCTGAAGCCTGTAAAAAGACAACGTATTCCCAAGTCTGGAGCATAAATTTTTTTTGCAGAAAGCAATCTTTCATTTGTTTTTCCAGCCCTTTGCACTAGATATACTAAATATGTGTTTTTAAACATATTTAAATATCTTTTAGCTGAATCTGGAGAAATGCTTAAAATTTTGGCAACTTTATTAATGCTTACTATTTTTCCCGATCTTTCCATGAGTAAAAGAAAGAAGTCTTTAAGAAGTTGCGTATCTTTTACTCCATAAAAGTTAGCAATATCTTTTTGAATAATATCATCAATGAGTTCCTTTAAGTATTCTATATTGTCTGTTAATACATATTCCGGGATTCCTCCTTTTTGCATAAAATCTTCAAAATATGCTTGCAGAAGCTTGTTGTTTGATTTTTTGATATTTATTTTTTTAAATGTTAAATATTCTTCAAAGTCTAAAGGAAGAATTTCTATTACAGTATTTCTTCCAGTTAAAAATGCTTTTTTATTTTTTAATATAGATGCGCTTGAAGAGGAGGCATAAACTTTTGCATTCCCCTGGTCGTATATATTTTTAAGTTGAATTTCAAAATCTTTTTGATTTGTAATTTCATCTAAAAAAAGATAAATTTTTTCATCAAAAGATATTTTATGGATTATTCTATAAATATCAATGATTTCAAGTAAGCTCTCATTGGATAAGAGATAATCATCAAGACTGATATAGAAAATGTGTTTGGGATTTACATTTATATCAAGAAGATATTTAATCATACATTTCATTAAGGTTGTTTTTCCAATTCTCCTTAATCCAGATAGTATAACGATTTGAGGGGTTGATAAATTTATTTTTAATTTATCCAAAACTTTTTTTCTATTTATAATGTTATCTAATTTAAATTGCCCCTCCCACCAAGGGTTATATCTATATAAAATTTGTTCAAAGTCAATTTTATTATTCATAGCTATATTATACGATGCCATCGTATATTTTGTCAATATATTATACGATGCCATCGTATAGTTTAAAATTTATTATAATTTGTTATAATAAAAATATGCATAATAATGTTTTAATAATATTTGCCATAATTGCGATTATTAATTCTTTTTTAGTCCCTGTAAAACAAGAGAAAGTAATTGATTATGAATTAGAATGTACTAATAGCTCTGGGAAATGGGTGAAGGATCATAATGAATGTGAATTTATAGGAAAAAATTGGTGTGATGGGAGGAGGGGTATTTTTGAAGAGTGCGCATCTGCTTGTAGACATGATCCAAAAAGCG
>JAQTWS010000023.1 GCA_028689175.1 Minisyncoccota bacterium | reverse complement strand
CCATTTTTTTAAAATTAAACATAGAAGCTATTACATTTGAAGGAAAAGATTCTACTTTAATATTTAGATCCCTTACATTTCCATTGTAAAACCTTCTTGCTGCCTGAATTTTATCTTCTGTGTCTGTTAATTCTCTTTGAAGTTCTAAAAAATTAGTAGAAGCTTTTAAATCAGGATAGTTTTCTGAAACTGCAAATAATGATTTCAATGTTCCAGAAAGAACATTCTCTGCCTCACCTTTTTCTTTTAACCCTTGTGCTTGCATAGCTCTTGATCTTGCTTCTGCCACTTTTTCTAAAAGTTCTGTTTCGTGAGTTGCATAACCCTTTACTGTTTCAACTAAATTTGGTATTAAATCATACCTTCGTTTTAATTGAATATCTATGTCAGACCACGCTTCTTTTGATCTATTTATCAAAGCTATAAAGCCATTGTATGTTGCAATAAAGAATACTGCAACTAAACTTAAAACTATTAAAATTGTTATTGATATGTCCATAATGTTCTTATTTATGATCTTAATCTTTTAAAAATTGACTTGATATTCATTAATAATTCCAGCTCCTCCGTTTTGTCCATTATTATAGCCATGGTCCGGATTTGCCCCCGCTCCTCCCATGCCACCAGATACATCAAGAGTTCCAGTGCCTATTTTTGTATTATACACTAACAATATGTAACCACCTCCGCCACCACCTCCGCCACCACCACCATGCCATCTTGAATACCTTTCATAAAAATACTCGCTTCCTGAACCTCCATTCCCCCCACGAGCACTTATGGAACTATTATTAATAACATTTTTAGCAAAAATATGTATTATTCCTCCGCCACCACCACCGCTGCCATTTAATCCAGTGATATCGTAGTCATCTATTGCTCCGCCACCACCGCCAGCACCACCAACCTTAGCTAATGTGAGACTAGGCAATAAGGCTAATTGTGATTGTGAGGGAGGGTCAATATATTCTCTTAAAACTATATTTTTGTTACTGCCTGTACCACCAGCACCTCCACCATATCCTGCTGCTGATCCGCCAGCTCCTCCAGCGCCAAATTCTCCATTACCAGTATCATAACATGAATGAATGCAGCCTTTTACACCGCAACCGAACCTACAATAACCTCCAGGAGCAGATCCTCCTACTCTATTAGTTGTAAGACCTCCGCCTCCAACTGCACCTTTATTACCACTACCATTGTTTCCATCTCTACTTATCTTTCCTCCTGACTCAATAGTCAATGTGTTTGAAACGAACACCCTCCAACCATTAGGATTAAGAATGGCTCCAGACTTTATTGTAAGATTTTTATATTCCATGTCTTTAGCAAGAGTTGTGTTTGTAGAGATAGTAACATCACCATCCATGCCAGAGCCAAAATATTTGCTTATTGCCGGAGAGCCTCCATTACTATCAACGTATTCTTTTGTGGCAACATGGCTATCTTCTGTAGGGTTGGCTGCGGTAATAGTTCCTGAAACTATGCTATCCCCACTAGGATTAATATAATAAGGACAATTCCCTGTTGATGGATCATCACAAGTATCTCCATCGTACATCATTGGAAAAATTAATGGTCCATATTTTTCTTGAAAATTACTGCTAGTATTTAATGGAGCTGTATATCCGCTTGGCATAGCAGTCGTTGGCTCTTTCCAGCTATATACTATAAAAGACAAAGCAAGGAATAATATTGCTGATAATGAAAAGATTAAGGTTTTTTGTTTGTTCATGTTTTTATTCTTCGATAATATTAATGTATTTTGCTAAAAACTCTGTTTTGCCATGAATATTATAAGGTGCTTCTATTGCAATTTCATCCCCTATTTTTAGATTTTGCTTAAAATATTTTAAATCCCCTTTAACGCCACTAACTGTTGTGTTTTCATCAATAACAACTGTTAAATCTCTCTTTTTTTGGTCATCAAAGTTAGTTCCAATTCCTTTTATTATAACACTATTTGCTTGAATGGCTGTTATAACTCCTGATGTATGAAATATGTCTCTTGGAGTAGGCATGTCTAAAGGTCTAACTGGATTTTCGAGCGCATCTGGATTGACAACATCCAATGTCTCGCCTTCTTCCATCAAACCAACTTCTCCAATATTCATAGAAGCTTCTGGCGTTGGAACATAAACTTCAAGCGAAATGTTGTTTTTATTTGTTAGTTTAAAAAAAGAAATAATTCCTAAAATTAGAATAATAAGTATTAAAAAACTAATAATAATTTTTTTATTATCAATTTTTTGGTTTTTGTTTTTTAGCTCAGGCATAAAATTATTTTTAACTAATTATCAAAACTATTATACCTTTTGTTTGATAACTTCGTCAACTACCCCATAAGTCTTTGCCTCATCCGCGCTTAAGTAAAAATCTCTATCTGTATCTTGTTCCACCCTTTCAAGTGCTTGACCTGTATGTTTGGCTAATATGTGGTTCATTTTATCTTTTACTTTCAATATATGTTTTGCTGCGATTTCAACTTCGGTTGCTTGTCCTTGAGCCCCGCCTAGTACTTGATGCAACATGATTTCAGAATTAGGAAGTGCATATCTTTTTCCTTTTGCACCCGCAGCAAGAAGTGTTGCCCCCATAGATGCTGCCATGCCGATTGCTACTGTCGAAACATCACATTCTATATATTGCATTGTATCATAAATAGCCATTCCAGCTGTTACTGAACCTCCTGGGCTATTAATATAGAATTGGATGTCGGCTTTTGGATCTTTTGATGCCAAAAACAAAAGCTGTGCAACAATTGAATTTGCCACTAAATCATCTATTGGCCCTGTTAATAAAATTATCCTGTCTTTTAGTAATCTTGAATAAATATCATAGGCTCTTTCACCTAAATTTGTTTTTTCAATTACTGTTGGAATTAAATTCATATATTTATTTATTAGTTTGTCTTATTTAAGAAAATTAACAACCCAAAATACTGAAAATCTTATCTCTTTTAAGTTCATCTTCTATATAGTATCTAGCATCAGAATTCTTTAAATCTTCCCTTGCCTTATCTTTATCAGGATATTGTGCTGCTAATTCCTCTATTTTTTTATCAATTTCATCTTCGGTTATAACAACATTTTCCTTTTTTTCTATTTCATGGAGTATTAAAAAGCCTTTCACTCTTTCTTTTGCAACTTCCTCAAACTCTTTTTTTATTTCCTCTTCTGTTTCTTTAACTTGTTTTAAATAATCATCAAATGTTGTTTGAAGCTCATAAGAGACTCTGTTTTTGAGATTTTGAAGAAGTGCTTCTTTTTCTCTTTCAATTAAAACCTGTGGTAAATCTACTTTTGTCTCTTTGGCTATTTTTTCTAAGACTTCTGTTCTTATTCTCTGCTTTTCTGCCATTTTCTTTTCTTGTTCTATCCCATTTCTCATGCTTTTTTCCAAATCTTCAACAGACTCAAACCCCACGCTTTTTGCAAAATCGTCGTTTAATTCTGGAAGCTCCATTTTTTGAACTGAATCTATGACTACATTTAATACGATTTTCTTTTTATTATCTTTTGGATCTTTTATTTCTATTTCTTTTTTATCTCCTTTACTTACACCTAACAATTCATCTTCTAGTTCTTTTATGTAATGCCCTTTGCCTAGAATAAATCTATCTTTTTTTTCTTTATTATCGTCTAGATCTTTAGAGCTATATGTAATTTCAATTAAATCACCTTTTTTTGCCTCTTCATTTTTTTGAAAAAACTTTGCTCTTGATTGAATAAGCCAGTTTAGGGCATCTTTGTACTCTTTTTCATCTACTTTTATTTCTTTTTTAGGAGTATCTTTTGCAATTTTCTTATAATCAGGAAGTTCTATCTCAGGCAAAGTTTCAATTTCCACCTCAAACTCAAGAGGATTTCCTTTTGCCATTTTAAGAATTTTTACATTTGCACTGCTTATTGCCTCTATTTTTTCTTTATTCGCAATTTCAAACCACTTTTCCTCTATACAATTATTAGCTGCATGAGATAATATGTCTGGAGAATCTACATATTGTTTAGCAATATTTAAAGGAATATGTCCTTTTCTAAAACCTTTAATTTCTAATTGCCTCGCAATTTGAGAAAATGCCTCATCGCAATATTTATCATATTCCTCTACATCTACTACAATATTATATATGATCTTGTTTTTTTCTTGTTTTTTTTCGTAATTCATATTATTTATTCTTCCTCATTATTTGTCTCCTCACTTGATATTACATCTTCTTCTCCTTGGGATTCGCTTCTCACATCAATTCTCCATCCTGTTAATTTTGCAGCAAGCCTGACGTTTTGTCCGTCTTTTCCTATGGCTAGAGATAATTGATCCTCAGGAACGATAGCTAACGCTGTATTTTTAGGTTTAATTTCTACATCTGAAATTTTAGCTGGAGATAAAGCATTTATAATAAATTGAGCTGGATCATCTGAATATTCAATAATATCAATTTTTTCTCCTCCAAGCTCAGACATTACAGCCGCAACTCTAACTCCTCTTTGTCCAACCATTGCTCCTATAGCATCTACTCCTTCCGCCTTAGACTCAACAGCGATCTTTGTTCTATACCCCGCTTCCCTTGCAATTGACTTGATTTCTATTTGCCCTCCGTTTATTTCAGGAACTTCTAGCTCAAATAATTTAGAAATAAATTTAGGATATGCACGAGATAAAACTACATTTGGCCCTCTTTGAGTGATTTCTACTTTTAAAAGGAATAATTTTAATCTTTGCCCATCTTTATAAAACTCTCCTCTTACCTGCTCTTCACGAGGAAGTATTCCAATACCTCTACCTAAATCAAAATATATGTTTCTGCCATCAATTCTTTGAATAATTCCTGAAACTATTTCTCCTTCCTTATTTTTAAATTCATTTAAGATATTCTCTTTTTCTGCTTCTCTTATCTTTTGCAATATCACTTGTTTTGCTGTTTGAGCTGCGATTCTACCAAAATCTTCTTTTTGTTCTAAGTGAGTTTTAATTTCATCTCCTACCTTAATATCTTTGTTTTCTTTTTTAGCCTCGCTAATTAAAATATGTTTCTCTGTATTAAATTTAGCCCTTTTTCCTTCTATGCCATCTTCCTCTTCTTCTTCTTTTAAAAACTTTTTGGCTTCTGTTTTAGTTAATCCAAATTCGATAATCTGATCCTCATCCATATATACTAATGTATGATCTACCACAAGAAGAACTCTATAAAAGTCTGTTTTTCCTGTTTCTAAATTTAAAACAGCCTTAATAACTTGCCCCTTTTCTCCATATTCTTTTTTGTATGCAGAAGCTAGTGCTTGTTCTATAATTTCTAGAACCTTGTCCTGCATAAGACCCTTTTCTTCTGATATTTGGCTAATGGCCGATGTAAATGCTTTAAAATCCATAAAATTAACTTATTAATATTTAATAAAAATGTCGGAGAACAAATCCGACACTTATCTTATTATTAAGATACCAAATTTTTAATAATTTGTCAATGAAATAGCTTATAAACCCACCATCCTGAGAAGAGAGCTATAATCGGAACATAATATTGCAATCCCAATAAAACTGAAGATAGGATTAAGGTTAAAAACATTGTTAAATATATTATGTAATGTAGCTTTTTATTAGCATCCTTTATTAATGTACCTGTATTGATGAATATAAAGGCAAGAATAAAAAAAACAAATACCCCTATTCCTAGTAAAAAAATAGTCTGTATTGTTTCGTAAATAAACATGATTATTTTTAAATTACCATAATGTTAAAAAGTTTACAACAACATATTGAAAACTTTGTAATATTAATATAGTATGGAGACGATGAATAAAATAGAAATTCCACAATATGTGTTGTTTGGCATAAATATACTCAAAAAAAATAATTTTGAAGCATTTTTAGTTGGAGGGTGTGTAAGAGATTATCTATTAAATAAAATTCCAAAAGATTGGGATATTACCACAAATGCCAACCCAGAAGAAATAATAAAAGTTTTTAATCAAGAAAATATCAAAACTCTTTATGAAAATGATTTTGGAACAGTAGCTGTATTTATTGATGAAAATATTTTAGAGGTAACGACATATAGAGTGGAGGGTAACTATATAGATAGAAGACACCCAGAATGCGTAAATTGGACAAAAAATATAGAAGAAGATCTAAAAAGGAGAGATCTTACCATTAATGCAATGGCTATGGATGTTTCACAAGAAACACCAAAAATAATTGATTTATTTAATGGACATGAAGATTTAAAAAATAAAATCATTAGAACTGTGGGGGATGCTGATGAAAGATTTTCCGAAGATGCATTAAGAATGCTCAGAGCTGTTAGGTTTGCTAGTGTACTAGGCGATGAATGGGTAATTTTTAAAACTACTTATGATAGTATTATTAAGAATGGGGAATTATTAAAAAAAGTATCATTTGAAAGAATCAGAGACGAATTAATAAAAATAGTAACGTCTAAAAATGCAAAAAAAGGAATTTTGCTTCTAAAAGAAACTAATCTTTTACATTATATTATCCCAGAACTTGAGTTAGGTTATGGATGTAAACAAAACAAACATCATATATACGATGTTTTTGAGCATAATCTAGAGTCGCTTAATTTTGCCGCTAAAAAAGACTTTAATATGCATATTAGATTTGCAGCATTATTGCATGATATTGCAAAACCGGAATCGAAAAGAGGAGAGGGTGAAAATGCAACCTTCTATAACCACGAAATAATAGGAGCTGAAATTACTAAAAAAATATTAAAGCGTTTAAAATTTGCTAAAAAAGATATTGATAAAATTGTCAATCTTGTAAGATATCATCTTTTTTACTATAATGTAGATGAAGTTACTGAATCTTCGATTAGGCGCCTCATTAAAAATGTGGGCATAGAAAATATGGATGCTTTGATTAAATTAAGAATGTGCGACAGAATTGGATCTGGATGTCCAAAGGCAGAACCGTACAAATTAAGACATTTAAAATATTTAATAGAGAAAGTATCAAAAGATCCTATTTCCGTTAAAATGCTGAAAATAAATGGTCAAGATGTAATGGATATTTTAAATATTAAACCTTCAAAAAAAATTGGTTTAATATTAGAAATATTGCTCGCAGAAGTACTAGAAAACCCTGAAAAAAATAATGTTGATTTTTTAAAAGAGAGAACTACGAAGCTTGGAATGCTAGAGGATAGCGAATTAGAATCTATAGCAAAAAAATCAAAGATCGAAATTGATACTATTATTTCAAAAGAAGACAAAATGACAAAGGAGAAGTACTGGCTGGTGTAATGTTCTTTTAAAGAACATTCCCCGTAAAAAAACAGGAGATTATATTATTTCCTGTTTTTTAATTTTATGTTATAATGCGGACAAGAACCCGGACAAGAACCCGGACAAGAACCCGGACAAATGCGGACAAGAACCCGGACAAAAAAACGATTGAGTGCGACGAGAGCCCTAGTAAATTAAAGCTTTTTGAAAATGCGAATGCGGACAAGAACCCGGACAAGAACCCGGACAAATGCGGACAAAAAAAGGAGGGAAAAAAGACTGAAAAATCATACAAAACTGAAAAGTGTATACAGGACAAAGGTTTACGTGTGGACAAACCTGTGGATAAATGCGGACAAATGCGGACAAATGCGGACAAGAACCCGGACAAGAACCCGGACAAAACTGCAAATATGAACCCGGACAAAAAAACGATTGAGTGCGACGAGAGCCCTAG
>JAQTWS010000022.1 GCA_028689175.1 Minisyncoccota bacterium | reverse complement strand
CTAACAGCACATTATAGATCAAAACTAAATTATAGCGAAGAAAGTATAGAAGGAGCTAGAATTAGTTTGAATAAATTAAGGGATAAAATTAACGAACTTAGTTTATTTTCTGGACCTAAAAATCCTGAATTAAAAGAAATATATACTAAGAAATTTTTAGATTATATTAATAATGATCTAGATATGCCTAAAGCTCTTGCTCTTGTTTGGGATATAATCAAGGATGATCATATATCAGACAAAGAAAAATATGATCTTATTTTAGATTTTGATAAAGTTTTTAGTTTAAATCTTAAGCAAGAAAAAATCGAAGTTCCTGAAGAGGTTATTAGTCTAGCTAATGAAAGAGAAGTTTATCGTAAAGAAAAAAACTTTGAAAAATCAGATGAAATTAGAAAAATAATTGAAAACAAGGGTTATACAATTAAGGATGAAGAAGGCGGCTTTTTAATTAAAAAAGGTGAACATTAATCATTCATAATAAATATTCACCTTTCCTCCGCCCTTTATGGGCACACTCACTGTTTTGTAATAGTAAAGAAGCGGTTCTTTTGCTCCTTCTTCGCGAAAGAGCACAGTAGAATACAGGGAACGTATAAGCTCCAGCGCTACCACATTCTTTCCAAAAATTTTTGACAGCATTTTTACTTCCATTTAAAACATATTATTATTTTTATTTTTAGTCAAATTAAAAAGAAGAGTCTTGAAAAAGATCTCTTCCTTTAAATACTTGAGAACAATAAAGCAAAATAGTTTTCTTTTGGGATAGTTTTATGGGTATGACTTCTACAATACCTTCTTTAAGATTTGTTTCTCCAGTATATTCTTCCACAATTCTTACTTCGTTAATAAGTAGACGCTCATCTGGAGTTCTACCAACAACCCAAACTCTGTTTTTGCTCATTTCATCTCCTTGATAGTGCTAGATATAAGCGTAATATAAAATTAAAATTCAGTCAATTTTGTTCTTTCTACACTGTTCATAAAATTCCAACACTTGATCAGCTATTTTTTCCCAAGAATACTTCTTTGCAGTTTCATATCCCCATTCACCCATTTCTTTTCTTAATTTTTCGTCTGTAATTAATCGTTCCAAAATAGATGCAAGTTTAATAGAATTTCTTGGTTCAGCTAAAAATGCCTCCCCTTTTGTTCCTTCTAAAAGTTCTTTATATCCTAAATTACTAAAACCACAAACTGGTTTTTTACATGCCATTGCCTCAAGTAAAACAATACCAAAACTTTCTCCAAAAATAGCTGGACTACAAAATATATGAGAGCTATTAAAATATTTAGCTATTGCCCCATCTTCTATCTGCCCTTCAAAAACAACGTCTTTAAGGCCGCTACACTTAACAAACCTCTCGCAATCTTTTCTAAGAGGCCCGTCCCCTATAATAATCAACCTTAAATTATCATGTTTTTCTTGAAGTATTTTATAAGCCTCAAGCAAATAAACCAAGCCTTTTCTCTCTTCTATTCTGCCAACAAAAAGAATGTTTATCTTTCCATCATCAAATTTCTTATACCCCTTAATGTTTGGATTAAACTCTTCTAGATTTATCCCATTTGCGATTATTTTCATTGGGTTTTCATAGCCCCTAAAAAATCTTAAAATTAAGCTAGCAACACCTATAATTCCATCCATACTCTGGTTCAATTTTTTGACAAATATTTTAGAAAAATATGGCATGCTTTTTAATAAAGATATCCCGTCCAAATTAGCATGAAATGTTAATACATTACATGTCGGATGTTTTAATTTTTTTTGCATTTTTAAAATCTGCCAGGCTGATGGAACAACAAAATTATGAAAATGCAAAACATCAAAATTTTCTTTTTTTAGAATTTTGTAAATAGCAAAAGGGTTTAAATTCATGCAAAAATCACCTTGAGTCCCGCCTATATTAAAAGGCAAAGACATTCCCATGATGATCACTTTTTTTCCATAATTTTCATTAAATTTTCTTCTAGGTATAATAATCTTTGTTTCTATTCCCCTTTTTTCAAATTCCTTCGATAATCCTAATATGTGATTTTTAACTCCTCCTGGATTAACAAAAGAATGAAAACAAATAAATCCAACTTTCATATTGATTGAATTTTTTAAATTATATGCTATTATTATAAACGATGAATACTGAATTTGCAAATAAAGTTCCGCCTCATGATTTAGAAGCTGAAATGAGTGTATTGGGATCTCTTATGCTTGATAAAGATGCAATTATTAAGGTTGCGGATTTTTTAAGGCCAGAAGATTTTTATTACAAAAAACATGAAGACATTTATAGGGTGATGGAAGAACTTTTTTCCCAAGGAGAACCAATAGATATAATTTCTGTGTCATCTAAGTTAAGAGCAAAAAATTTACTTGAAAAAATCGGAGGGCCAGCATACCTAACAGAACTTATCAATGTGGTGCCTACTGCAAGCCATATTATAACCTACGGTAAAATAGTGCAAAAAAAGAGAATTTTAAGAGATTTAATTTCTGCTGGACAAGATATTTCCTTATCTGGGTACGAAGAAGAAAAAGAGTCTGAAGATCTTTTAGATAATGCTGAAAGAAGAATATTTGAAATTACTCAAAAAAGTATGACACAAACCTTTACGTCAATTAAACCTTGCCTAAAGGAAGCTTTTGAAAGAATGGAAAAAATATCAAACAAGGAAGGTAAGTTAAGAGGTGTGTCAACAGGTTTTTATGAATTAGACGATTATCTTTCCGGTCTTCAAAATTCAGATTTAGTAATTCTTGCAGCAAGACCTTCTATGGGTAAATCTAGTTTAGCACTTGATATTGCAAAAAATATTGCATTAAAAGAAAACAAGCCTATAGGATTTTTTTCTCTTGAAATGTCTAATGACCAATTAGTGGATAGAATGATAAGCTCGGAAGCAAATGTTGATGCATGGAAAATTAGACAAGGAACCTTGTCTTCTTCAGGAGAAGATAATGATTTCATTAAAATACAACACGCTCTAGGAACCTTATCAGATGCTCCAATATTTATTAATGACACGTCTTCAATAACCGTACTTCAAATGCGAGCAATGGCAAGAAGGTTGAAATCTCAACATGGACTAGGTTTGATTGTTATAGACTATTTGCAATTAATCGAACCAAGTAATAAAAACATTGGAGCTGTGCAACAAATAACAGAAATTTCGAGACAATTAAAAGGTCTTGCAAGAGAATTAAATGTGCCTGTATTGGCGCTATCTCAATTATCAAGAGCGGTTGAACAAAGAACTCCAAGTATTCCTAAATTATCTGATTTAAGAGATTCTGGTTCTATTGAGCAGGATGCCGATGTTGTTTTATTTATTTATAGAGAAGAAGTCTATAGAAAAGAAACTCCTAGAAAAGGCATAGCAGATATAATCATTGCAAAACATAGAAATGGTCCTATAGGAAAACTTGAACTATTTTTTGATAATTCTAAATCAAGTTTTAGAAACTTAGAAAGGACGGGAATGGATTATGATGAAGGTAATTTTGGAGGAAATGCTAATGATATTAATATCCAATTTTAAAAAACCCTTAAAGGGTTTTTTATTTTGAACTAATTTCAGAAATTTCTACTTCTGTAAAAGGTTGTCTATGTCCTTTTTTAACTTTATATCTTTTTTTAGGTTTATATTTAAAAACAATAAGTTTTTTATGCCTGTCTTGTTTTAAAACCTTTCCGGCAACAGTTGCTCCTTTAATAATAGGTTCTCCTATAACTGTTTTTTTTCCGTCATTAATAAGTAACACATCTTCAAAGGTTACATTCTCCCCTTCTTCTATGTCTAATTTTTCAATTTTAATCTTCTTTCCAGGACTAACAATATATTGTTTTCCCCCTGTTTTAATTACAGCTAACATATTAATTTTATTTATATCTAAATAACAAAAACATCTTAACAAGTTTTTACTTATTCGTCAACAGTGAAATTTATTAAAAACTAATAATAGTCTCTGTTATTAAAAACACAATGTAGACAAATATCAAAAACCATGCCTCCTTTTTTGTTATCTTTTTATCAGTCTTGCTAAAAATGACGAATAAAATACAAGGAAAAAGTAAAAATGCCCTCGCGACAGTGAAATTATTAAATTCTGCAATTGATATTGGATGGATTAAGGCAACTATTCCTAAAACAAGTGTGGCTATAGTAATAACAGAGCCTAAAAGATTTCCAAGCACCATATAATTATTTTCTCTTTCAGAACATTTTATTGAAAAATAAAGTTCTGGGATTGCGTTTCCAAAACCAACAATAAATATTCCAACTAAAATAATCGACATATTAAGGCCAAGAGCCAATCCTTGAGCAGACCATACAATTCCTTGAGCAGCGATTATAATTAATCCAATTCCTAAAATTGTTTTTGAAAGTCCTTCCAAAAAACCAAGGAAAGCCTTTCCAATATTTTGCTTATCAAGCTCAGTCTTATCAAAAGTTTTTTTGAATCTTTCCTTTTTTGCAAAAAGCCAAAAGATGTAAGAAAAATAAAAAGAAATTAATAGAACTCCATCCACTCTTGATAATGTACCGTCAAGTAAAAGCACAAAAGGTAAAAATATCGCTCCTAAGGCAAAGAATAAGGTTGTATTTATAGTCCTGCTTTCAATAGCAATTGGTTTACCTGTTAAAATAATAGGAATTGCTAATACAAGAGTTAGGTTAATAATATTTCCACTAATAATTTCTCCGAGCGAAAGTTCTGGAATTCCTTGAAGGGCAGAAGATATTCCTACAAATAAATTTGGCAAAGATCCAAAAAAAGCCATTACAAGAAATGACAAAACAAACTCTTTCCAGCCTAAATATCTTGCAACATTCATAACTCCATCAACAACCCATTCTCCTGCAAAATAAATTATTAAACAAGAAATAACAAATACAGCTATTAATATAATAAATGACATACTTATTTTAAAAAAGTAATTATTTCATAAATACCCCCTAGTAAAAATAAAATGATAAAGGGGTAAACTAAAAACTGTTTTTCTTTTTTAATTTTAGCATAAATCAAAAGAATTAAAATACCATCTATGCCAAATAAAAGACCTCCCACAAGAGAAATAACATGAATAAAGTTATTAACCCCTAAAAGAAAAAGTATTAATGGTGTTGCGCATGTTATTACTGTTGATGTATTTTTTTTCAAACCCAAATCAAACCAAAGTATTTTTTGAAGTGTAAGACCCATTGTTATAAAAGAAGTAAATGTTGTTAAAATTCCGAATATAATAGCCAAAAAGCCTATTTTATCCCCCAAAACTAATCTTAGACTATCAAGTGAAGCCTCTCCTACATTTGTTCCGCAAATAGATAATACAAGAATAATAAAAAAGGAATAAATAATGAAACATATTAAAAAAGATGATGTAACAACTTTTTTTAAGTTTTGCTTTTCTTTACCTAAAAGTTCTTCAACTTCCGGGACAATTGATATACCCCAAAGCGAAAATAGTACTGGACCATAAGGCAAAAAAAGAAACTCTGGATTAGTTAAAATATTTAAATTAGATAAATCAATAAAAACTATGGATTTAAAAAATATTAATAATAATGACACAAAGAACAAAATAACTCCATAGAATTCAATTTTAGATATTATTTTTATTCCAAAAATTATTGTAATAACACCAAAGAAAAAATAAATTAAAGTAGAGCTTAAAATATCCAATCCCAAAACTATAGATAAAAATTCTCCTCCAAGTATTAAATAAGCAAGTGTTGCCCCAATGATTCCAAAAATGTTAGAAAAAAGAGCAATTTTTTCTCCAACATTACCTAAATATAATTTTGCAAAACCGGGCAGCCTTTTATGATCAGGAGACTTAAGTGCAATTTCTGCAACCATAAGATGGATGATTAATGCAAATAAACTTAAAATCAATAAATAAAAAGCCATTACTATTGTGCCGGATTTGGTTGCAATATAAGGCAAGGCAAAAATACCTGCCCCTATAATAGATCCTACTAAAATTGATATAGAATAGATTTTTTTATTAATCATATTAATATTTTCCCTGAAGTCATAAAATCAGCCAATGCCAATGCTAAATGATAGAGAGATTCTAAGAAAGAAGGAAATAAAAATAAAATAAAAATTAAAATAAAAAATCCAAATCTTTGTAAAAAGGCTTTTAGTTCATAATCTTTTAAAAAAGTAAACAATATATGCGACCCGTCTAAAGGTGGAATAGGAATTAAATTAAATAAAGCAAGTAAAATATTATACAATACTGCCAAAGACAAAATTAATGCAAGACTTTCTGGAAGAGGTAAAAATCTAATAAAAAGTCCACACACAACTGCTACGCATAAATTAGCAACAGGCCCGGCTAAAGCAACTTTAAGTTCTCCCCACTTTTCATCTTTTAAATTGGCAAAATTAACTGGAACTGGCTTTGCCCATCCAATGACTACAGATGATCCTATAAAAACTAAAAATAAGGGCAATAATACGGTTCCTACAATATCAATATGATTAAAAGGATTTAAGCTTAACCTACCTCGCCTTTTAGCTGTTTCGTCCCCTAATTGATAAGCCATGCTTCCATGAGATACTTCATGGATTACAATTGAAAATATTAAAATAATAAAACTAGCTATGATTATTTGAATAGGCATATTAAAATATTAACATATTTATAATTTTAAAAAAAGACTTGCAATTATTCTATTTTTTGCTATATATATTATTATATGGCAAAAATATGTAAAATATGCGAAAAGAAATCAGCCATGGAAAGACAATACAAAAAACTGATTTCTAAATACAATCCTACACCAAAGGAAAGAAAATACCCAAATCTACAATGGGTTCTCGTTCCAAAAGATGTAACCAAAGAGGCTTACAAAGATTATGCAGGTAAGAGAGTTTTAGCTTGCACTAAATGTATCAAAGCTTTGAATAAAGAAAAATAAAAAAACAATATTTAAAAACCCTTGCTTATGCAAGGGATTTTTTGTTAAATAATTTCTTAATATTCTCCTGCTGTTCTGCGGCCTCGAAAAGAGACTTAGCTTTTAACTCCTGTCCGTTTTTTAAAAGCTGCATTGCTGCATCGACAATAATTTTTTTCATACTTTTTTATATATAATATAAAAATGCAAAAATGTCAAAAAAAACCTTAGAAAAATTTAATCTTCTAAGGGTTTTTCGCTTGGCTCTACTTTTTTTATTTCTGCAACCAATACCCGTTTCTTTTCTAACTTTGCTTCGTAGAAAGCCCAAAGTGCAGCAGCTATCAAAGCAATAGTTGAAAGAATTGAGGCAAAAGCTCCTAACAGTGCGCCCAAAATACCTGGAATGAAGAACAGTCCCACAATAGAGTAAAAGGCTATACAGCAGACATGTTGCCCTGTAGCAAACTTGTACAGAGCAAAAGCAAGTACCAAGGATAATAAAAATGAAAGAACTATGGTCGCAAGCGGGTCTAATGATAACGGTAATTCAATTAGTGAATTTACAAGCTCCATTTTTCAACCTCCTAGAATTTAATATATTTAAATTATATCAAATTTAAATTATAAATGCAAATAAAAAAATACTTATCATTGATAAGTGTTTTGTTACCCCGCTCGAATTAAAAGAAATTCTGCAAAAGCCCAAGTGGGTTTCTTACCTCAATTGCCATGACAATCAAAGAAACAGAATCCCCAGAAAAAAGCGTTCAGAAAACTTTTAAAGAGCGAGGCAAGGTAAGTATACTATATCTATATTTTAAATCAAG
>JAQTWS010000021.1 GCA_028689175.1 Minisyncoccota bacterium | reverse complement strand
GACCATAGGTTGACATTCTTGATTATTTATTTTATACTACAGAAGCTCTTAAGAAAGAGTGTTCTTTGAAAATCAGGTGATTATATGATGAAAGAATTTACAAACAATGTTTTGGTTGGCTACATTAAAGCCTTTGTTTACATATTCGGACTCCCGTTAATACTTGTATTATTAGCGGTGCTGTTTCCTATGTGGATGAGCTTTATGACTATCATTATTATTTCTGCTCTATATATTCCAATCGCAGCCTTTTTCACAATCTATTTGTTCCTAGCTCCTCAAGCCATTTGTTTTATTTTTGCACTTGAAAATGTGGCTATACTAATCGAGAGGGGAGGAAGGGTGGTAGGGACTGTTTATGCTTCGAGCATATACGATGTAGAAAATTTTAAAGTTATTCCTAAAAAATATAAAGAAAGTTGGCTAAAAACCAAGCTTGGAGGATTAACTTTTTATGGCATTACCCCCAATAAGGATGTTCATTTTTTAACTTTGATACACAACAAATTAATAGAAAATGAAATTGAAGACGGAGGCAGAATGAAAAAAAAATACAATATAATGAGAACAGAAAAGAGAACCTCGAGAATAGATTTAAGAAAAATGAATTATGCTATGTTCTTTTCGGAAATGGAAACCAAGGATAGAATATCAATCTATGCAGTCACATCTGTAACTCTAAGAGTAATAGATATATATGCCTTTGTTGAACACAGAAATATATATGGAAGATTAGAAGAACGCCTCCTTTCCGAATTCCGAGATTTTATAAGGAATTATGGTTATGACGAAATTATTGGAGAAAAAGCCGTGGGCAACTTAGGAGAAATTTTTTATACGAGACTAAAAGAAAATCATATCATTGAAGAGATTAACAGAATGGGGTTCGAAACATATTCTTTTATGTTGTTAGATATAAATTTACAAGACCGGGCAGCAGAAGAAGCTTCGAGATCGATTTATCTTGCAGAAAAAGAAAAAACAGTCAAAGTATTAAAAGCTGAAGGAGATGCAGCCGGACTCGAAAAAATTATCGAAGTTTGTAGAAAATACGATATTCCTCCTGCGTTAGTAATGTTGATACAGAAAATCGGACCAGATCAGGCCAATTATTTGTTTTGGCAAGGAAATTTCTTACAAGAAACAATGCAGAAGCTAGATAAAAACGTTGTTGTAGACGAAATGCTTAAAAAAAATGTCAAAGGATTTCTTGACTCTTTGACGAAAAATAACCCCTAATTTTTTAAGGGTTTTTTTTATACAGAACCACCCCTATCTCTTTTTTCTCCAGCCTCGCCTCCAGTATTATTGCTTTTTTCATTTTCAATACCGCCTCGGTCTCTATGACCTCCGCTCTCTTGATTTTTAGAATCATCCCTTTCTTTAGCGGTAAAATCACTTCTTCTTGACTGATCGAAATTTACTTGTTTAACATTTTTAGCCTCATCCGCTGTTGGATAATTATACAAACTAGTCTGAGAAGTAAAATATTTTTTGGCTCTTAGGTTTTTACTTTCTATCATATTGTGATGTGCGGCAATATTTTTATTGATAATTTCAAACTTAACTTTATCTTTAGCAGCTTCTGCAAAATTTCTACCATCCCAACTAGTAAAAGCTGTTTTAAGAAACTTTTCTTGTTTCAAAGCATTCGCACTAATATCTGCTACTTGATTTTCTGATGTTTCCCCTACTAGTGTCTCTGTATTTACTTTTGGTCCTAATAATCTAGAACAAACTCTATTTGTCATCTGCTCGTCATGAACCAAGCTTCCACTTTCATCTCTTCTCATAGAACCAAGGGCAGTTCTTGTAATTTTTTCTCTTTCAGGCAATGATAATTTTTCCGCATAACTAATCATTCTATCCTTTTCTTTTTCAGAAAGATTACCTCCTTCAAAAACTTTTTGAAGTTCACTACTTTTCATTTTAGACATAATTTCGGCTGTATCACTACCAGAATATCCCGAATATAAAAGTCCCCCTTTAACAATCGCTTCAAGATCTCTAGCTCCTACATTTGCCCCATCAATTCCCTTTCCCGTAAGCTGTCCCTTAAACGCATTATCCAAGGTCTTTCTGTACCCTCCCCTAAACCACCTTGGAGCAACTTCCCCTCTGTCATTTTCATACTTTTCTTCCCAGCCTTCAATAGCATTTCCTTGAGGATCAAATCTATATTGATCAATAAGATCAGATTGTTCTCTACCCTTTTGCAACCATTCTTTAGTACCACGACCTGTTGCATACCCCATCGATTTACCAACTTTAGAAATAGGGGCAGCAAAATATTTTGATTGTCTTTTAGCTTCTTCTATTAATTCAGTAGCTTCTTTTGGAATCATTTTCTTTGAAATAATTAAAGCCACAACAAGAAAAATAAATAGGAGAAAGTTTATAGCAAAAAATTGCCCTAACTGATCTAAATTCGTAAATAAAAAGCCAGACCCGTTAGTTATATCGCTCTCTAAACTCATTTGAACTGGAGCTTCTAAGATATAAGTGGCAAGCATTAAGAAAAAACTTAATGGAACTGCAAACATACCCCAATGAATCAAACCGTCTAACCATTGTTGTCCTAATTTTTTAGTTTGGGGCAATACAAAACAAATTACGGCTAAAGGCGCAACAATTGTTAAGATTTGTACGATTGCTATCCTTAAAAGAAGCACTGTAAAATACATAAAGAAGACAGAAGCTAAGAGAAAACTAATTCCTAATTGCATAAAAAAAGTTAAAACATTTGGTAAAAAACTAACACCTAAAAGCATTATAACCCCTACTTGCGCAACAGGTCCAAGCATTACTGTCAAACAAGAGAGAGTTATTCCTACTAAATAAGTAAGTAATGCATTAATCTGGTTACCAGAAGCCTGCATAGCACTAGCTGACAAAGCTTGTGCAATATTCCCCCCTCCTCCAGCTTGAAGATTTGTAAAGGATTGTATTAAAATATTAGAAACATCTACCAATATTTGACAAAATAGAAAGCTAAAATTAACTAAAAGCGCGGCCACTATTAATCTTACAATCGCCTTTTTGGGCTCAAACTTCTCCCATTTCAAAATAAAAGAAAGAGCTACTATGACAAACAATATAATAATAAATAAATTTGCTAATCCAGAAGTAAAATTCCAGCCTGCTTCAACAAGCGTATTTCCTTTAAGATATAAATATTCTGGGTGATTTAATAAATGATCAACACCAGTACTGCTTAAAAATAAGGCAACCCATCCAATGCCGTACAAAACAAAAACTGTAATCAATGATCTTATTACTGGTCCTGTTGTTTCTTCAACAGCTCCTAGCGCGGCATCGAAATAATCAAAAATACCTGTACCAACAAAAGCAAAAGCTTGTTCAGGAATTAATGCAATAACTGAAAAAAAAGCCAATGATACTAAACAAAAGATTTTGTGTTTTTTTATAAGATTAAATAATGTTTGCATTATTTTTGCATCACTTTATAATATTCTAATTTCTTCTAAACAAAACAGTTTTTGGTCTTCTTTTTTAATTAATATTATTACTCTTCATGATTAGAAATATTATACACTTTTTTTAAAAAAGAGTATATATCTTGACATTAATTTGAAAAATGTTATAGTTACGATAGTCCCTAAAATGGGAGGTTTAAAAATGACGACAACGGTCTCTAACAACAATGGAAAGATCATCATCGTAGCAGCACTGATTTGTCTTTTTGCGTTTGCGATTGTGAACATGGAAAGTGTCCCAGAAGTTAGCCCGTCGATTCCGGAAGAAGCAATTTCCAACAACCCTAACAATCCTTCGAATGCCTTTACCAATGCACCCAAAGACCCGACTGTTGTAGATAAGATCTACATGCAATCTCTTCTTAATCAAATGATGGAAGCTGCAGTAAATGATGAAGAAATATGGAATGATATTTCTAGACTCATTTACATGGAAGCGAGAAATTGTAAAAAAGAAGGTCTTATCTGGGATCCAGAAAAAATAAGCTTAGTTGAAGGAAAAGGAACGACTCCGGGTATGTTATACTTTGGAATAGACGCTCCCTCCGGAAATTATTTCTATGCCGGACCCCTAATTCGTTGGTGGCAAGAAAAAGCAGGAGGAGAAGTGTTCTATGAACCCTTCTTCTATGTGGATACCGCGGGAAGTTTCGAATCATGGAAAAAAACACCGTATACATACGGCATTGAAACTTTTGCAGACCCCCCAAAAGAGGTAATCGAGGTTTTGGAAAGCAACGGCGTTAAGCTGATTTGCTAACAAAATCTCTTTTTTTGTTTAAAACAAATTATTTTAGCATCTAATCCCTATTATTATTTAATAAGATTCGTCTGCTTGCATAATTTTATAACATTCTAAATCTTCTGTTGGATTTGCAAGCATTTTTGTCACATCCTTACAAGATCCATTCATAGACAATAGCTTATCTCCACAATCAGAATTCAAAATATCCCAAAAAGGACTTGGTGCATACAATTCAACAGTACAAGTATCATCTCTTATAAACCCATTTTCACAATATTTTGCATTTTGTTGCTGATAATTTTCACATAATTTATCGTCTATTAATTTTTGATCTCCATTTTTTGCCAATTCCCTGTATGCAATAAAAGATCTTGGATTTATATCTGTTGCCACTTCTATAAGCTTACCCCCCACTCCAGGAACCCAAGTTTTTACCTTAAAAGGAGCTGGTTTTTCTTTAAAATCTTTTTCTTCTATAGTTTTTTCGTTTCCTTTAAAATTAGTATTATCCCAAAAAATAACTTTAACACATTTTCCTTTTGGTAACTCTTGAGGTTTAAAACTGTTTTTAAACGGATCTTTATTTCCTTCAATAGTAGGAATTTTTAAATCAGTAAGTGCAGGATTAATAGTATTTAATATAAGCCAACTAGATAAAAGCAGGGCTAGTCCAATAAAAGCATCTTTAATATCTTGCTTAGCCTCGGTTATTTTGGATGTATTTCCAGTAGAAGTCATGTACTTCACCCCTGCTATAATTAAAGCAATAAAAGCACATAAAACTCCAATAGAGATGCCCCATTCATAAATATATTTGGCTAATGTGGTTATGTTAGCCCCGTCTCGAATACTTGTCCCTGCAGGAGAATCAGGCCAAGTTAATTCGTAAGCAAAAACATTTGTTATACTCAACAATAAAAACAATACTGTGCCTAGAAAAAGATTGATATGTTTATTGCTCTTCATGATTAGAAATATTATACACTTTTTTTAAAAAAGAGTATATATCTTGACATTAATTTGAAAAATGTTATACCTGTAATAGTCCCTGATGGGAGGTTTAAAAAATGAAAAGGGTTTTTATTGTCTTTGCAATGATGCTAATTATAGTCTCTTGTACTGGCTGCACAGGAAGCGAACAGAAGCAAACAAACGATGAAGAGATTTCAGAAAGCATTATTACCACAATCGCTTCTTCTCAGGTTGTTTTGAAAACAGAAACCGAAAAATTACTTGATCAGAAAATGATTGAAGTAATAAATGATAAAAAAACATGGAGAGAAGAAAGAGCTAAGATCTATGCCAAGACTACTAAGTATGGAGCTGTTTGGTCTCCGGACTGGAATAATAAGGACTTGGAGCTTTCAACGAAGGAGTCTAATACCACCATGCTTTGTCTCGGATTCAAGGAAACTGCTCCAAAAAACAGTTTATATATTGGTCCCGTTCTTTTTTGGTGGAAAGATAGGCCAAGCGGAGAAATTTACAAAGAAATAATCTTTGTGGTAAAAGTCTTCGGTGAGAAGGATCCTTGGAGGGAAAGACCTTACGAATATGGATTTAAAACATGCTCAGAGCCCCCAGAGGAAATTATAAAGGTTTTGTTGGAATATGGCATTGAATTTACGCCATATTAGGCAAACCTTTTTTATTTATTAAAAACAATTGAATTTATAATCTCCAAAAACTCAGTCTTTTCTGATTCCCAAAAATTTTCAAATGTAAAAAGAGAAACAATATAGCTTTTATTTTCTCCAACTAATATCTTATCATAAGCATGTGTTAAAACGCCCTCTTTTTCTTTGGAAAAAACCTCTAAAAGCAAAGAGTTTTCTGCCTGCTCTACAATTAAGGCATTTTTTAAATCGTTACTATTGACCCCTTCCTCTTTCTTAACTTCTGAATCATCGTTTTCTTTGTTTTGAACTTCATTTTTAATTACTAAATCAACTCCTATTATATTATGCAAAATATCGTTTATGTCTGTTTTTTCAGTTTCTTCCACAAGCAAAAAACTTAGATTTCCACTCAAGCCAGTTATTTTGTAAATTAAAAAAATAATCTTAGCTTCTAACTTGTTTTCCCCTCCACTGAGAGCCTCAAATATTTTCGTACCATGCTCTTTGTTCCAATTATTTGGAAAAGTAATTTTTAAATCTCGCGATTCTGTTTCAAAGATTTCATATCCAGTCGCCTTCATTTCATAAGGCATAGTAATATTTGGAATTTCTTTAGGAATAATATTTAAAGAAGCATTGTTAATTTTAGTTAAAGCATTGATTCTAAAACACAAAAAGATTGATAGTATGATAATACAAGCAATGCTTATTAATATGTATTTCAGTCTTTCTTTTTTTGTAAGTTTTGTTTTTTGTTTCATATTTTTATTTTACTAATACACCAAAAACACCTACATTATAACCAATCAAAGATAAGAATAAGTCTATTAAGGTCCAGGAAAAAAAGACTATCATAATTCCGATACCGATATATTTCCACATACTTTTAACTTGTGTAATTGCATTTGTATTTCCAAAAGCAGTAAAAATGACTACTCCTGAATAGACTGCGTATGTAGCTAAAAGCAAGGGAATTAATCTCCATAAAATAAAGTCAATAATATTTCTTATAATGATTAAAAAATGTGGAAAGGTGCAACTCTCTCTTTCATTCCAAGATGTATCTGGGTCATCCAGATTCCTTCCGCAAGGCACAATACTTTTTACTCCCTTATTTTCCTCTGAAACTTTTTCTCCTGTTTCTGGATTAATATTTTGATAAATATTGAGTGCTCCAGAGCTGCTCCAATCACTAAAAGTCCCTTCGGCGCAATTTTCTGAAAAACAGCTCCTTACCTTCCAAGTGTAAAAACCTAAACACTTGGGAGCAAAGAAATATTTATTATTTGTTATAATACGATTTTCATCATATAAATTTTCACACATTTTTGAAGTCTCTTCTTTTCCTTTTGAATAACTAAAACTTAACTCGTAAGTTTTTATGCCGTTAATCGCCTCCCATTCCAAATTAAAACCACTATCTTCATATAAAGAAAGGGTTTTATTAGAAGGCTTTAAATTATTAGGAGCCTCAAGTTTAATTGTGAAACTTAAAGGAGCACTATATTCGCCACATTTCAACCCCTCATTATCTGCACAAGTCTTGACCTGCCAATTATATGTAGAATTCACTTTAAATGGAAAATCGCTAGAATATTCTAATTTTAAGTAATTACTCCCTACTTTAATTTCTTTATTAATTTCTCCTCCCTCTATTTTAAAAATATATGCATTAGCTCCAGAAACTCTATTCCAGGTAAAATCAAAGGGAGGAAGGATGTCTCCTCTAGGAGAAATCAATTCAGGAGGATTACCTGTAATTGTAAATTTGTATAGAGGAGACCATGCGTCACATTTCTTATAATACCTATCTGTGCAATTTTTAAATTTCCAAGAATAAGTTGTACTTAAATCAAGGTTATCATATACTGCTCCTGATTCAGACATCTCCTTTTTTTCTATCAAAGTTTCTCCTTTGTAAATCTCAAAAATGTTTGAAACATATCCCGCAGGACGAGCCCATGAAATATTTACTGGAAGACCCACGATTGCGCCATCAAAAGGCGTAATATTTGAACTATTTCCTAAATCTGTTTCATCAGTTGTAAAGTACCATTCTTGACTATAGTCTCTTAGGGTGCAAATACCAGCCATTGCTGTTGGGCACCCTTTCACCTTCCAAGAATGAGTGCTATTTTTTGTAAATAAATAATTATTAATATCAGAATACTCTGTAAACAATCTTCGAGTTAACGGATTTGAAATGTGATAACAAAGTTCATCTGTTATTCCTTTATTAAAGGCGCAGACTTTTTGTGTTTCATTTGTTCCTGGAATTGTTTCAAATATTTTGGGCAAAATACTATAAGAATTAGTTTTTCTGTTTTCTAATTTTGCAGAATCTAAATCGCACCAATCCAATAATACCGGCGGTTTTATTTTTGGAGAATAATTAGCAGGATTGTTTTTTTCCCAATCAAAAGGATTATAATCCTCGTTATTTAAAGGAAGTTTATCTTCACTATCAATTAAGGGCCAACTATTCCAAGCGTAGGCATTAGATCCTTCCCAATCTAAATCTTCTGGAGATTTTAATTCTGGGGCATAGGATGTTGTAAAATTAAAAGATCCCCCATCGTTACATTCAGTGCCGTCAGCATTACAACATGTTTGAATAGTTAGATTATA
>JAQTWS010000020.1 GCA_028689175.1 Minisyncoccota bacterium | reverse complement strand
GATGAGTGTAGAAAAGATTATAAAAAAGCACTTTCTTCTTTTTTAAGAAATAGAAAGAATTTAATTTGTTCAGATTGTAAAAGAAGGGCAGAAAAAAATATTTTAAGAGTTTTAGATTGTAAAAATCCTAAATGTCAACAAATTTTAAATGAAGCTCCTCAAATTATAGATTATCTATGCATTGGATGTAAAAATCATTTCAAGCAAGTACTCGAATTTTTAGAGGAAGCATCCATTCCATATAAATTAGATCCATTTTTAGTAAGAGGACTTGATTATTATAGTAAAACAGTATTTGAAATTACTTTTGAGGATGAAGCTTTAGGGTCTATCATCGGAGGCGGAAGATATGATTCTTTAGGAAATGCGCTTAAAACAGATTTTATTCCTGCAGTTGGTTTTTCTATGGGTGTTGAAAGAGTAATTGCTTTAATGAAATTAAAACAAATTCAATTAAAGACGAAGAAAAAAGAAGGAATTTTTATAGTCCAAGTAGGCGATTTAGCTAAAAGAAAAACGTTAAAAATAATAGAAGAACTTAGAAAGGCTAAAATAAATATTTTTGAAGCTATTTCAAAAGATTCTATGAAACTCCAGTTGACAAAAGCGAATAAATTAGCCATAAATATAGTATTGATAATTGGACAAAAAGAAGCACTTAATGATACAATTATTATTAAGGACATGAAAACAGGAAAACAGTCCACAGTTAAACAAGAAAATATTGTAAAAGAAATTAAAAAAAGAATTAAATAGTTATGTTGATTAAACCAAAAACACAGAAAGAAACATCTCAATCCCTTGTATATAGATTTACTCAAGCTGTTAAAAAGAGCGGAATTTTAGTTGAAGCTAGAAAAAGAAAATTTAACGAAAGAAAACTTTCAAGAAATTTGTTAAAAAGGAAAGCACTTATAAGAGAGGAAAAAAAGAAAGAGTATTTGAAAAACAAAAAATTAGGTAAATGTTAATCGATCAAATTAAAAAAGATTTAATTAATTTTCAAAAAGAGAAGAGACCAGTTGAAGTCTCTTCTTTAAGAATGCTCCTATCTTCTATTGTAAATAAAGAAAAACAAAAAAGACTCAAACTATCCTCAAATTATTCAAGCGAAGAACTTGATTTAAAATCTAAATTAGAAGATCAAGAAATTTTAGAGGTTATATTCTCCGAAGCAAAAAAAAGAAAAGACGCAATTGAGGAATTTAAAAAGGCTAAAAGGCAGGATTTAGTGGAAAAGGAAGAAAGAGAATTAAATACACTTCAAAAATATCTTCCTGAGGAATTGGACGAAGAAGAAATTAAAAAAATTGTAAAAGAAATCATAGAAGAGAAAAAAATAATTGATATGAAGCAAATAGGATTGGTAATGAAAGAAGCACTTATTAGAACAAAAGGATTAGCTGATGGAAAGAAAATTAATACAATTGCAAAAGAATTACTAAAATAACAAAATCTCCTAAAAAGGAGATTTTTTAAAAATATTTTACTCATTCAATCAAGAGTTGCAGAAAAAAATTGATCTGTTAAAATGGATATACATATGATTGAAGTTAACAATTTAACCTCTAAAAAAATTGATTTAAATAGAGTCAGATCAATTATTTTGGAAACTTTGAGGCTAGAAAAGAGAGTGGATGATAAGGAAGTTTCAGTTGCTATCGTAAATAGTTACGAAATAGAAAAGATTAATAGCAAATATAGAAATATTAATCAATCCACAGATGTTTTATCTTTTGAAGGGGAGGATGATATTTTAGGAGAAATTATCATTTGCCCAGACGAGATTCAAAAAAATGGAGAAAATTTTGATGACGAATTAAAAAGAGTTTTAATTCATGGCACGCTTCATCTTTTAAATTACGATCATGAAAAAGATCAAGGTGCGATGATTGAAAAACAAGAGAAGTATTTTTCTTTAATTAAAAAATAATTATTAGCAATATGTCAAAAGAATCAGTTGTTATTGGTTTAGATATAGGATCTCAAACCATTAAAATTTTAGGCGTTTTAAAAGAAAAAAATAGCGACCTATATAGAATACAATTTTTTGAGGAAATTCCTACTCTTGGTTTTAGTAGGGGGAGGATTAGAGACGAAAGGATTTTGACAAAAAGGATTATAGAATTATTTGAAAAAGTTGAAGAAAAATACAATGCAAAAATAGAGTCAGTTGTTACGAATATATCTGGCAGCAGACTTGAACTTTTTAATAATAAAGCGTCTGTTTCAGTTGGAGGAGCAAGTGGAAAAGTGTCTGAATTAGACAAAGAAAGAGTTTTTGAGGATGTTAAAACTGTAGTTTTAGGAAATAATAAAAAAGTATTAAAAGTTTTTCCAAGGGAGTGGTGCCTTGATGGAGAAAAGGATATTGCAGATCCTTTTGGATTGCAGGGCATCAGGTTAGAATTAGAAGCCTCTATATTAACTTGCTTTTCTTCAGATAAAGAAATTTTAGAAAGCGTTATTAATAATAGCGGTGCTTTTGTTGAGGACATTATTCCAACGCCTCTTGCAGATGCTATTGCGCTTTTAGATGATACTCAAAAAGAGCTTGGGGTAATTTTAATAAATATTGGATTTGGTACTACTAGTGTAATTGTATATGAGGATGGAAAGGTAATTGATTTGGCTATTTTTCCTGTAGGGTCATCCCATATTACAAATGACATAGCTATCGGACTTCAAACAGAAATTGATATTGCTGAAAAAATAAAAGTAGACTATGGACTTACAGAATCAAGTAATAAAAAAATAGAAATTAATTTAAAAACATTTTTAAGGGAAGATATAGATGAGGAAGATGAAAAAAAGAAAAAAAACGATAAAGATTTTTTAATTTTTACAGAAAAAAATTTGAAAGATATAATTGCCCCAAGGTTGAAGGAGATATTCGATCTAATAAATGAAAGATTGAAGAAATTAGGAAAATACGGAAAGCTTCCAGCAGGTGTTATTCTTACAGGTGGTGGTTCTAAACTTAAAGGCTTACAAGATTTTGCTAAAAAAGAATTTAAGCTTCCTTGTAAAATTAGTTATCCTTCTAATTTTATTGGTTTCGAAAAAAAGGATCCTTCATACACAACTGTTTGTGGGCTTGTTTTATTAGAAAATGAATTTAGAGAAGATGGATTTTCTTCTAAAAATAATTTAATAGAAAAAATTAAAGATTTTTTCTCTAATTTTAAACCATGAATAACAATTTAACAAAAATTAAAGTAATTGGAGTTGGAGGAGCTGGTTGCAACACAGTTCATAGATTATATAATACAGGACTAAATATAGATTTTATTTCTTTAAATACAGACATTCAAGATCTTCAGAAAAAAAAGTCAAATAAGAAAATCAGAATAGGAAAAAAGGCTACAAGAGGACTTGGGGCAGGAATGTGTGCAGAACTTGGAAGGCTGAGCGCAGAAGAGAATTATACTGATATTGAAGAAGTAGTTAAAGATGCAGACATTCTTTTTGTAACAGCTGGGCTTGGAGGAGGGACTGGGTCTGGAGCCATGCCAATTGTGGCAGAAATTGCCAAAAAAAATAATGTTTTAACGATTGGAGTCGTTACTCTTCCATTCTTTTTTGAGGGTAAAAAAAGAAAAAAAATAGCAATGGACGCCTTGAGCGAAATTGAGAAAAACATTGATACACTCGTAGTTATTCCTAACGATAAGCTTTTAGAAATTATCCCAAAAGAATCTACCGTAGAAAGTGCTTTTGAAAAATGCGATGATTTGCTCAAAGAAGCAGTTGAGAGTATCTCAAATATAATTTTAAATCCAGGTATTTTAAATTTAGATTTTTCAGATATTAAAAGGGTTTTAAAAGAGGGGGGAGCAGCTTTCTTTGGCATTGGAAAGTCGAAGGGGGAGGATAGGGCTATTTCAGCTACTAAAATGGCTTTATCATCACAAATAACGCGTTTCCCACTTGAGAAAGCAGAAGGTATTTTGTTTAATGTAACGTCAGGAGAAAATAATTTTTCATTATCAGAAGTAAAACAAATTTCAAAACTTGTTAAAGAGAAAACATTAGCCTCAACTAAAATTATTTTTGGAGCATCATTTGATAATAATTTAGCTAAGGATGAAATAAGGGTCACGATCATAGCAACATCTGCTAACGTGAGATAATTAATTAAAGAAGAGAAAAAAAATGGTTACAAAAGTACAAAAAAGAGATAAAACAAAAGAAGATTTCAATATCGAAAAGATTAGAATCGCAATTTGGAAAGCTTTAACTGCTACAAAACAAGGAAATGGGGAAAAGTCCCAAAAAATAGCAGATAAAGTTAATCAGCTTATAAGTATTAGGTTTAAAGAAGAAGAAATACCTACAGTTGAACAAATTCAAGATATTGTAGAAGAAGCATTAATTTTGGAGGATGAAGTAGAGGCAGCTAAGGCATATATTCTATATAGAGAGCAAAGGAGGAGGATTAGAGAGCAAGAAATAGTTAGCGAGGAAGCAGTAGATAGAATAGATAATTATTTAGAAAAATTAGACTGGGAAGTCCGTGAAAATTCTAATATGACTTTTTCTCTTCAAGGAATGAACCATTACGGAGTTTCTTACATCGTTAAAAAATATTGGTTAAACAAAATTTATCCAAAAGAGGTTAGAGAAGCAAATGAAAAAGGCTTATTTCATTTACACAACTTAGATACACTTGCTTGCTATTGTGTGGGATGGGATTTATATGATTTGCTTTTAAAAGGCTTTGGAGGTGTTTCCGGAAAAATAGAATCAAAACCTCCTAAACATTTTAGGTCAGCTTTAGGGCAGGTTGTTAATTTTATGTATACGCTTCAAGGAGAGGCAGCAGGGGCAGTTTCTTTTTCAAACTTTGACACTCTTTTAGCTCCTTTTATTAGATATGATAATTTAAGTTATAATCAAGTAGAGCAAGCTGTTCAAGAATTTTTATACAATATGGCAGTTCCAACGAGGGTAGGTTTCCAATGTCCATTCACAAATATAACATTAGACTTAACACCTTCGGAAAATTTTAAAGACCAACCAGTAATTATCGGAGGTGAACCTCAGAAAGAAACTTATGGAGAGTTTGAACCAGAAATGAAAATGTTTATAAAAGCTTTTTATACAGCAATGATTAGAGGAGATAAAAGCGGAAGACCTTTTTCTTTTCCAATACCAACAATAAACATTACCAAAGATTTTCCATGGAATGATCCAGAGTTAGATAAGCTTTGGGAAGCATCTGCAAAATATGGAATTAATAATTTTGCAAATTATATTAACTCAGATATGAGTCCTAGTGATGCAAGATCAATGTGTTGCAGATTGAGATTAGATTTAACTCAGCTAAATAACAGAGGTGGTGGTGGATTATTCGGTTCAGGGTCTCTTACTGGAAGTATAGGAGTTGTAACCTTAAACCTTCCTAGAATAGGTTATTCCTCTAAAACTAAAACAGAATTTTTAGAAAAATTAGGGGAAGTAATGGACATTGCAAAAGAAAGTTTGGAAATAAAAAGAAAAACTATTGAAAATTATACAGAAAAAGGATTATATCCTTATTCAAAATATTATTTGGCAGGAGTAAAAAAAGCTAGGGGGCAATATTTTGCTAACCATTTTGCAACTATTGGAATTATTGGTATGCATGAGGCACTTCTCAACTTTTTAGGAGAGGGTATTAATACTTCCAGAGGAAAAAAGTTTACGCTAAAAGTTATGGATTTCATGAGAGAACGTTTAATACAATACCAAACAGAAACAGGAAGTCTTTACAATTTAGAAGCCACTCCTGCAGAATCTACAGCTTATCGTTTAGCTAAAAAAGATAAAGAAATATTTCCAGATATTACAACTAGTGGAACAAAGAAAATTCCATATTATACAAACTCAACACAACTTCCTGTTAATTATACCGATGATATTTTTGAGGAGTTCGACCTTCAAGATGAAATCCAATGCAGGTATACAGGGGGAACTACTGAGCACATATTTTTAGGAGAAGAAATTTCCGATATTGAGACAACTAAAAAATTAGTTAAAAAAGTTTTTGAAAAATATCATTTACCATTCATTACTTTAACACCAACATTTTCTATTTGTCCCGTACACGGATATATTTCAGGAAAACATTTTACTTGTCCAAAATGTACAATAGAGCAACCTTGCGAAGTATATTCAAGAGTTGTTGGTTATTTAAGACCTGTATCTCAGTGGAACGAAGCAAAGCAGCAAGAATTCAAAGATAGAAAAGTTTTTAAAATCCAACAAAAAGAATATAAAGAATAAAAATGAAAATAGGTGGTCTCCAAAAAACAACCTTAATTGATTATCCTGGAGAAATTGCTTGCATAGTATTTTTAACAGGTTGTAACTTTAGATGTCCTTTTTGTTATTCAAAAGAATTAGTCTATGATGATCCTAATCTTTTTACATTAACAGAAGAAGATTTCTTTTCTTTTTTAAAAAAAAGAAAGGGTCAGTTGGATGGTTGTGTTATTTGTGGAGGAGAGCCAACTTTAAATAAAGAAATTTTTGATTTTTGTAAAAAAATCAAAGGGTTAGATTACAAAATAAAGCTAGATACGAATGGTTCTAATCCAGATATTATACAAAAATTAATTAAAGGAAATTTAATAGACTATATTGCAATGGATGTTAAAGCGCCTTTTTGTAAGTATGCCAAAGCTATAGGAGTTAAGGTAGATACTAAAAAAATACAGACATCTATAGATATAATTAAAAACTCAAGCATTGATTACGAATTCAGAACGACCATAGTTCCAGAGATTCATGAAATAGGAGATATTAAAAAAATAGTAAAACAAATTGCTCCTGCAAAAAAATTCTTTATTCAAAATTTTAGAAACGATAAAGATCTTTTGAGCCCTCACTTTAATCAAGTCGCTTCTTTTGATGAATGTGAAATTCAAAAAGTTATTAATGAGATAAAACAATATTTTGAAATTTGTTATTTAAGATGATACCACTTTTTGATAAAAAAATATCAGAAAAAACTCCATTCATAACCATACTTTTAGTTTCGATTAATATATTATTATTCTTTTTATTTAAAGATAATTTAAGTGACATAATATATTCGTATGGTTTTGTTCCCGGAGAATTTAATTTTTTCCATATTTTAACTGCGATGTTTTTGCATGTTAATATTCTACACCTTTTATTCAATATGTGGTTTTTGTGGATTTTTGGAGATAATGTTGAAGGTAGGATGGGGCACATTAAATTTTTATTTTTCTATATCCTATGCGGTATATCCTCTACCTTAATTTATTTCTCAGCAGGACAAAATTTAAACATTCCTCTTGTTGGAGCCTCTGGAGCCATATCAGGTATTTTAGGAAGCTATATTATTTTATTTCCTAAAAATAAGTTAAAAATATTTCCCGATTTTACTTTTTCTAGTTTTTGGTATATTATTTTTTGGTTTTTAATTCAAATTGTTTTTATGTATTTCGGAGGAGAAAATGTTGCTTATCTAGGGCATATAGGCGGCTTTATATCAGGTCTCGTTATAATTCTATTTTTTAAATGACACACCCTCAAATATTTCTTTATCTTTGTCTAAGTTTTATTTTTGGAATTTTTATTGGTTCCTTTTTACATTCTTTTTATCTAATCTTTTTTTTAATAATTATTTTTCTTTCTATAATTGGAGTTTTATGGGGAAATAAAAATATTTTTTTAATTATATTTTTAATCTTAATTTTTTTATTAGGATATTTTTATGTTAATTATAAATTACAAAATGTTTTAGAAAATGAAATCACAGAATATTTTGATTCAGAAATTGAAGTCAAAGGAAGGGTGATGGGTAACCCTAAAGATGATTTAGAAATAAAAAAAGCCGTCGTAACGTTAGAAAAAACCGATTCAAAAATTTTAATTTATACAAATCAAAACTTAAATCATAATGATGAAATAATAGTTTCTGGAAAATTAATAAGGCCAGAGAGTTTTAATAATTTTGATTATAGAATGTATCTTGCTAATCAAGGAATAAGTGGAATTATTAAAAATCCCAAAATAGAGATTATTTCAAAAAAATATTCTTTTCTTTTTGATTTTAAAAATAGAGTAGAACAAATGGCTCTTAAAAATTTATCAATAAGCAAAGCTGGAATTTTAAACGCAACCATTTTAGGGGAGACTGATAATATGAATTCTGAATTAAAACAAAAATTAGGGTTTACTGGAATTAGTCACGTTGTTGCAATTTCAGGGCAACATATAGTGCTTTTGTGTATGATAATGTTAAATTTTTTAAATTATTTAAAATTAGAAAGAAAAAAATCAATTCTACTAACTTTTGTATTTATATTTTTTTACATTATTTTAATCGATTTTCCTGCTTCTGCTTTGAGGGCATTTATAATGATATCTTTTGTTTTGTTTGCTGAACTTGTGGGGAGAGAATCTGAAAGCTTACGAAGTTTAACAATATCAGCCTTGTTTATTTTAATTTTCAACCCCCTTGCTCTCGTTCATGATTTAGGATTTCAATTATCTTTTTTAGCAGTTTTAGGGATTATATTTTTTAATAATTTTTTTAAAACTAATCTCAAATTTATTAAAAATCAATTCATGAACGATCTTGTAGCTGTGAATTTTTCTGCACAAGTATTTGTTTTACCTCTTTTAATTTATACATTTAATTACATATCCTTGTCTTCTTTCATTACAAATATTTTAATTGTTCCAATTTCAACAATTTTGCTTATTTTTGGTTTTTTCTGCGTAGTAATTTCTTTGATTATACCAAACTTATCTTTTTTATTTTTTGCTCCTGTTTCATTAATTTTAGGATATGTACTTTTCGTTGTTGATAAATTTTCTTTTATGATTGTTGAAGTAAATAATTTTCCTTTGATTTTGCTTTTTATA
>JAQTWS010000019.1 GCA_028689175.1 Minisyncoccota bacterium | reverse complement strand
ATCAAAAGATTTAAATAAAATAGCAAATGGTTTTAATTTTATAGGACTTTTATCATTTATAGATCCATTAAGAGATAATGTTAAGGAAGCTATTGAAACATGTAAAAGAGCAGGTATTAGGACGATTTTAATTACAGGAGATCATATTCTAACCGCAAAAACAATAGCTGAAGAAATTGGATTAGAAGTAAAGGAAGAAAATATAATGAATGGACAAGAATTAGATACTTTAAATGAAAATGATCTTATAAAAAAAATAAATAAAATTAAAGTTTTTGCAAGGGTTGAGCCAAGGCATAAATTAAGGATTGTTGATGCATGGCAAAAAAAAGGAAAGATTGTAGCTATGACAGGAGATGGAATAAATGATGCTCCTGCTATAAAAAAAGCTAATATTGGAATATCTCTTGGATCAGGAACAGAAGTAGCAAAAGAGGTATCTGATTTAGTTTTATTAGACGATGATTTTAATACGATTATAAAAACAATTGAAGAAGGAAGAATCGCGCTTGATAATTTAAGGAAATCCTTATCTTATTCTTTAGCAGATTCTTTTGCTTCGATTATATTGATAGGTTTTTCCACTATTATATTTGGCTGGCCTCTTCCTATACTAGCTGTTCAAGTATTATGGAATAATCTTATAGAAGATACTTTTCCTGGAATTGCATTTGCCTTTGAACCAAAAGAGAATGATGTCATGAAAAGAAAACCAGTTAAAAGAAATAAGTTAATGACAAAAGAAATGAAAATACTTATATTCGCTACTGGTATAGTTGATGAATTTTTAGTTTTATTAGCTTTTTATTTTCTATACTTTATAAAAGGACTTGATTTAGAATATGTGAGAACTGTTGTATTTGCTATAATATCTATAGATACTGTATTTACGATATTTTGTTATAAAAACCTAAAAAAGAATTTATGGAAAATAAATCCTTTTTCAAACATGTATCTTAATATTGCTTGTATTTTTGTGATTATATTATGTTTGTCTGCGATTTATCTACCTTCTCTTCAAATACTTCTAAGAACGGTTCCAATCGATGCATTTGCTTGGGGTGTTATTGTTTTAATCGCAATTCTCAGTGTGGTTGGTATAGAGGCTACAAAATATTTCTTTATTTCAAGAAAAAATACTGAAGATTGATAGGTTAATAAGATGTGTAAAAAAGATTGATAATGTTCCTCATAAAACGTTAATAAGTTGTGTAAAAAAAATATTTATTCATTTTGTTAAATTTTATTACCAGGCCTTGAATAACTTTTAAAGGTTTTTTACACCTCTTGTTTGTTTAAAAATATACTTTAAAAGGATTTTTCCACATATCCACACCATTAATAATAACAATAATAAGTTATTTAATAATATTAATTATTATTAGTATTTTACTTTTATATTAAATTTGCACTTATTTTTTGTAAATGATATTATTTTAATTAATAAAAAATAATAAATTTATGAATAAACAAAAATCCTTTACCTTAATAGAACTACTTGTAGTTATAGTAATCATAGGAATACTTGCAGGAGTAATAATGATTTCTACTTCTTCTTCGATTGATAAAGCTAACTTTGCTAAAGCTCAAGCTTTCTCTTCTACTGTTCAAAATGAATTATTATCTAATTTAGTATCTGAGTGGACGTTTGATGAACCTGAAGAGGGTGGAAAAACTAAGGATACTTGGGGAAATAATCATGGAACTGTAGTTGGAGCTACACAAATTGATGATTGTGTTTTTGGAAAGTGTTATAGTTTTGATGGAATTACTAATCATATTGATTGTAAAAATTTAACAATTGGGCCAGATACAGATTTTACCTATTCTTTATGGGTAAAACTTGATTCTACTCCATGGAATTTTGTAATGGGTGGAATTGGATCGTGGAATTATAATTTATATATAAATCATGGAGGAGAATATAAACCATGGTTTTATATATCGTACGAAGGAAGTGTTTCTAGATATTTTACAGGTAAAATATGGAATTTAAGTAATTGGCATTATTTGGTTTTAACAAGAATAGGAAATGATTATACAATATATCAAGATGGGGTGTTTGCAAGTAATTATATTTACAATACAACAACTTCTTTATCTCATTTATACATTGGGGGAAATAACGATAGGAAAGGATCTGGATTAATTGACGATGTTAGAGTTTATAATACAGCTATTCCATTTTCCCAAATCAAACAAAACTACATTGCAGGCTTAAATTCAATGCTTGCAAACGGAAACATGTCTAAACAAGAACACAATGAAAGAATAGAAAGTTTAGGAAGTCGTTGATAAAAAACTTAAAAAATGATATATAATTCTTAATGAATTTTTATTTACTTATTTTATTAGCATATTTATTAGGTTCAATTCCTTTTGGGTACTTAGCTGCAAAACTTCATAAGGTAGATATTAAAAAGGTTGGAAGTGGAAGTACTGGAGCAACTAACATCTCTAGAGTATTAGGTGTTAAATGGGCTCTAATAGTCGCTATTTTGGACATTTTAAAGGCCGCTCTTCCGATTTACCTGGCTATTAATTATTTAACAATTGAGTGGCAAATAGCGATTATTGCACTTATTCCTGTTTTAGGACATATCTTCCCTATATGGCTTAAGTTTAAAGGTGGAAAAGGAATTGCAACATTTGTTCCTGCTATGATAGTTTTTTCAGGATTAATACCTTTTTTAATATTAATTACTATTTGGGTTATTATGCTTAAAATTACTAAAATAATGAGTTTGAATAATTTAATACTTGTATTTTTTATTCCTTTTTTATTCTGGCTTCACACAAACTCTTTTATTTATTTTATTTTAGGAATTGTATTTTATTTAATTATTTTATGGTCACACAGAGAAAATGTATATAGATTGTATAATAAAAAGGAATTAAAATTATAATATGTTATTTTTAGCTACAATATATTTTTTTATGCCAGCATATATTGCAAATGCTATACCTCCTTTATTGAGCAGATTTAAGCTTTTTGAAAAATTGGCTGTTCCGATTGATAATAATAAAACGTTTATGGGAAAGGCAATATTTGGATCTCATAAAACATGGAGAGGTGCCTTGGGAATATTTGTAGTAGGAACTTTTTTAATAACTCTTTTTTTTGAAATAAATAATATAGTTCATTTGTATGAACTATTAGAGTTTGATTATTTAAAATGGAATCCCTTTATTTTTGGAATGATTTTTTCCACAGGTATAATTTTAGGTGATCTTTTATTTGCTTTTATTAAAAGGCAGCTATGTTTAAAACCAGGGGCTGCTTTTATTCCTTTTGATCAAACAAATTATGTGTTTGGAGTATTTTTACTTTTACAATATTTTATTAATTTAGATCTATTTATTTGGATTATAATTTTAGTTCAGACTTTTATCATTCATTCAGTTTTTAATAGGCTTGGATATATTTTAGGCTTGCATAATGCTAAATGGTGATATAAGATGAGAATATAAGAAATAAACTTTAAATTATGGAGGATATAATTATATCGCTTAATAATAGTAATATTATAGCAAGTATGTTTTGGGCAATAATAGTGCTTATTATAGGGTTATTTTTGTCTAAAAAACTTGGAAGTGTTACTCAAAATTTGCTTGAAAATATTAGATTAAATCAGGCAACAAAAAATTTAGGATGGCATAGTTTTTTTGAAAAGTATAGGGCAAAACTGAATGCTTCTAAATTTTTTGGATTAATTATTCAAATATATGTACTTTTAATAACATTAATGGTTTCAAGCGAGATTTTAAATTTAACAATTTTAAGTGAATTTTTCTTAAAAGTTGTTGATTATTATCCTAATATATTAATTTCTTCCATAATATTTATAATAGCTGTATTTGTTGCAGAGTTTTCTAAAAAAATTGTTTATGCTAGTTCTGATTTAAAATATTCTAATACTCCAGGAGTATTTATAGGAGCGGCTACTTGGATTTTAGCAGTGCTTGCCATATTATATCAACTTAAAATAGTGCCAGAATTAATAATTACATTATTTATTGGTGTTACTGCTGCACTTGCGCTTACATTTGGAATTGCATTTGGTTTAGGAGGTCAAGATTTAGTTAAAAACTTTTTAAAAAAGATTGAAAAAAAGATAAAATAAGATGGAGGAATTAACGCATAAACAATTGCAGAAGATGATTCTTTTTTCTTGTGAAAGAGTCGAAAGAGATAAGGAGGAAATAAATAAAATTAATGTATTTCCTGTTCCAGATCAAGATACAGGAAGTAATTTGTCAGGTACTTTAAATGGCGTAAAAGACGCCATAATAAATAAAAATTTTAATAATTTTAGAGATTTGGGCGATGCTGCACTTGAAGGCGCTCTTATGGCAGCACAGGGAAATACTGGTATTATTTATACTGGTTTTATGGTGGGATTTTTTGATGATATAAAAGAATCTTCTAAAATTAATACAATTGATCTTTCTATATCATTTAAAAAGGGTTTTGAAAGGGCGAAAGATTCAATTCAGAATCCTCAAAAAGGAACAATATTAGATGTAATGGAGGCTTTTGCAGAAGAATTTACTAAAGAATCGGAAAAAAGTAAGGACATTGTTAAAAATTTTGAAAAGGCTATTAAAAAAGCACATAAAGCTCTTTTAAATACAAAAGAGCAAATGACCATTCTTAAAAAAGCTGGAGTTGTTGATGCTGGAGGACTTGGTTTTTTAATGATACTTGAAACATATTTTGATACACTTATAGAAAATGAGAATCCTTTTTCTAAAAAACCAAAGAAAAAGGTAGTTGCAACAAAAAGGCTTGTTCAAATTCTTACAAATAGATATGAGGTAGTCGCTCTTATGAGGGATGTTTCTATAAGCGAAAGCGATATGCGTGAAAAGCTTAAAAATTTAGGAGATTGTCTTGATATTATATTAGTTAAAGATAGGGTAAAAATACATATCCATACAGATGACCCATATATTGTAAGAGATATTATTAGAACATTTGGAGAGGAGGAGACTATGAGAATAGAGGATATGGCAAGAGAGGTTGTGGGGGAAGAATCTGTTGTTAAAAACCAGATAGGAATTGTAACAGATGAAATTAGCGGATTAAATGAAAAAAATATTCAGCATTACAAGATTGAATCTATACCTTATAAAATAGATTGGAATGGAATAGATAAATTAAAAGGGGAAACTGTTGCTGAAAAACTTAAAACTGCCAAAGAAGAAGGTTTTAAGTTCTCGCCTAAAGTTATTCCAATTGACCCTAAATTTTTTAAAGAGGCTTTTAAAAAACAGCTTAAAACATTTAAAGAAGTTCTATGTGTCACATCCTCAAATAGTTATTTCAATACATATGATATTGCTTTAAAAGGAAGAGAAATGCTTGAAAAGGACAAGGGTAAGGTGTATATTTTTGATTCTAAAAATATTGGAGCTGGACAAGCCATTATTATATTAAAAGCCATTGATTTAATAAACGAACAAAAAAACATAGAAATAATAATAGAAGAACTTGAAGATTTGAAAGTTGGAAATATTGGAGTTATTAATTCTCCTTTTACTAAAAAATATTCTGATAAGATTAAAAAAACAATAAGTAAAAATAGATATGTGCTTGCGGAGGCGAAAAAAGAATTTATTCCAAAAGAAACACTTAAAAAAGACGAATGTGTGGATAAAATAATTAATAGAATTAAAAAAGATTTAAAAAAGAATAAAAAATCTTTAGCTGTAATAATACATAATGATAATTTGGAAAAAGCTAAAGAATTAAAAGAAAAATTAAAAGCATTAAATGTCCTTGTTTCTTTTACGAATTTTGTGGATCCTGTAATGAGTCTCAAAATGGGATACAAGGGGTTGATGGTTTCTTATATTAAATTATGAAAAAAATAGGAATAACAACAGAATCAGCAGCTGATTTATCAGAAGAATTAATTAAAAAATACAATATAGGTATTGTAAATTTTAAGGCTAATTTAGAAAAAATAAAAGATATTCCAGGAAATATATTTAACAAGATGAGGATTGCAGAGGAAAAAGGGATTGAGAGTGTTGTTAAAACATCCCAACCATCAATTGCGCAATATTTAGACTTATTTAAGAAAAAATTAGAAGAATTTGAAGAAATTGTACACATTTCTGTTTCTTTAAAAGTTTCCGGAGCCTATAACTCAGCAATGCAAGCAAAAAAATTTTTGGGAAAACAGAGTGAAAAAATTCATATTTTAGACAGTGAAAAAGCTTCTGGAGCTCAAGCTTTCTTAGCTTTAAAAGCTGCTGAAGATATTGAAAAAGGTTTGGATTTGAAAGAAATTATAGATAATTTTAATAAACGTATAAAAGAGACTTTTATTATTTTTATGTATGATGATCCTAAATGGCTTAAGGCAGGAGGTAGGTTTCCTAAAATAGCTCAAGTTGGACTTCAAAAAATGAAGGATTTTAATATAGGGATTGTTATGAGAGAAAAAGGAGGAGTTATAAAGCCAATGGCTATTAAAAAAAATGTTAAAAATTTAGCAGATCCTTTATTTGACGAGTTTAAAAAGTTTACTAAAGATACAAAAAAGAAAATAAGTATAATAATTTCGCATGCTGATAATATAAAGGAGGCAAACGATTTGAAACAAAAATTAGAGACACTTGAAAATACAAAGGTTTTGTATATATCTCTTATGGACATAGTCTTAGGAGCACACGCAGGACCGAATACATTAGTACTAAATTTTATATATGAATAAAATAAAAATCATAACAGATGCATCAGCAACGTTGCCTGAAAATGTATTTAATGAAAATGACGTTGGCGTTGTTGATTTAAAAATAATTTGGCTCGAGGAAGATATTGATGGTGATTTATTTAAGAAGATGAGAAACACGCTTACAAATACTTCACCTAAAACATCTCAACCGTCAGTTGGTGATTTTAAAAAAGCTTTTGAAAACGCTTTTAAAACTTACGACGAGATTATTTGCATAACAATAAGTACTGGAACGTCGGGAACATATAATTCTGCCATGCAGGCAATAAAGTTTTTACCAAAAGAAAAACAAAATAATGTGGCCATTATCGATTCTTTTATTGTGGACGGAGGACAAGGGTTGATTGTTTTAAAGGCAGTAGAACTTGTTCAAAAAGGGTTAGGTTTTAAAGAAATTATTTTAAAATTGGAAAAATTTAAAAAAGGTGTAGGTCTTGTTGGATTTGCCGGCGATCCAAAGTGGCTTGAAAGAAACGGGAGATTAAGTAAGGCTGGAGCGAATATAATAAGGCAGATGGAGAAAGTAGGGATAAGGCCTCTTTTAACTATAAAAAACGGTAAAGTTGCTGTAACCTCTATTAAATTTAAAGCAAAGGATAAGACAGAATCTATTTTAAGAGAATTAAAAGAAAGAATTAAGGATAAAGAAGCTATACTTGCGATTACTCATGGTGATGCTATTCATGTTGCAGAAGACTTAAAACAAAAATTGACTAAAGAATGTCCAAATATTAAAGTTTTATTTATAGATGAAATCAATTCTGTGATTGGTTGTCATCTTGGTCCAGACGGTATTATTTGCTCTTATTATTTAAAAGAAAATGATGTTATATAATTATATTATTGTTATTCTTATTTCTTATTTAATTGGTTCTTTTTCAACTGCTCTTGTTTTTAACAAAATAGTTAACAAGATAGATCCAAGAAAGACTGGTTCTAAAAATTTAGGAGCTTTAAATACATTAAGGATAACTAGCAAAAAAAGAGGAACATTTGTTGGAATATTAGGCTTTTTATTTGTTTTTTTAATAGATGCTTTTAAGGGTGTCTTTTCTGTATGGCTTGCCATGAATCTTTTACCCGAGAATCAGCTCATAGGAGCTGTTTTGGCGAGCTTTTTTGTCATATTAGGACATAACTATTCAATTTTACTTAAATTCGATGGAGGAAGAGGGGCTGCAACTTTTTTGGGAATATTATTATTTTTGGATTGGAAACTATTTTTGATTTGGCTTTTATACGTTGTCTTGTGCATGTTTCTTTTTGAAATATTTATACCAATTAGTAAAAAAGGGAACTTCTTTAAAAGGGCAATATCTGATCAGATTATAGGAAGGCTTTTTGGAGAAGTGATTGTGCTTATACCTTTTTATTTTTTAAATCCATTATTATTTTGGATTGGTTTAACATCAACACCACTTATTTTAATAAGACATATTGACAGAATTAAAAAACAGATTAAAGATTATAGAAAATGAATGAGTATTTAGAAATAACAATATTATTTGTAACAGCGTATATTTTAGGAGCGATTCCTTTTGCATATATATTTACAAAACTATTTTCTAAAAGAAATATAATGGAAATAGGTTGGAAAAAGGCTTCTTCTTCAAATGTGCTTATGAATGTTGGAAAATTACCAGCGCTCTTAACCTTTATTTTTGATGTATTGAAAGGTTTTGCTATCGTGTATGTAGCAAAAGAAGTTGGACTATCTTGTACAACACAAGCTATTGCTGGATTTTTGACAGTAGTAGGTCATAATTATTCCATATTTTTGGATTTTAGAGGAGGAAGAGGAATTGCCACGCTTTTAGGAGCTTGTTTAGGATTTAATCCAATAATAGGCTTGACTATATTAATTCCTGTAATTTTGACTGCTTTTGTGTGGACGGCTTCAATAGGAACGATTATAGCTTATTTAATGGCTATAACATGGGGATACCTAATTCAAGATTATGGACTTTTTCTTTTATTCTTACTTTGTTTAATCCCGGTTATAGCAAAGAGATTATCTCCTATTAATACTTTGAAAGGACATTTTTTAAATAGGCTTGTATTTGATCAAGACAATATTCCTCCTTTAAGGATTAAGAAATAGCATAGGCCCCTGTAGCTTAATGGATAGAGTACTAGGTTTCGGCCCTAGGGGTGTGGGTTCAACTCCTGCCAGGGGCTCATTAATAAGTTAATTGCATTAAAAAAGTTGCATTATTTTAACATATCACATATAATGTATTCAATAATAAGTTAAAAAAAATAAATCCATGAAAAATCTAAAAAAGGATCGTTCTTTCACCCTTATAGAACTACTTGTC
>JAQTWS010000018.1 GCA_028689175.1 Minisyncoccota bacterium | reverse complement strand
CCTCAATGATTAAATATTTTGAATTTCCAACTCTAAGATTACTATTTCCAAATTCTTTTACCTTTGTGCCAACAATAACTGTTGGATCAAGACCGGCCTCAATTAATATTAAAGCAAGCATCGTTGTAGTTGTTGATTTGCCATGACTGCCAGAAATTGCGATAGTAACCATATTACTTGCAAGCTCGCTCAAGGCTTCGGGGTAACTCAAAAGCTTTGTATTTCTTTTTTTTGCTTCCACGTATTCTTCGTTGCTTTCTTTAATAGCCGGGCTATAAATCACTAAATCAAAATCTTTTATATTATCCTTTGTTTGTAGTCCAATATTGATTTGAGCCCCTTCTTCTTGAAGAACCTTAATAATATCTGAATCAAAAACATCTGATCCATAAACTTTATGACCTTTTTTTAAACAATATTTTGCCAAAGCAGAGATACCTATTCCGCCTATGCCTATAAAATATATTTTCATAGTTTAAAGCTTTTTAATAATGTATAATGTGCTCCCCCTTTTTTAAGTTCGCTTTCCATGATATCTATGGAACTTACTCTTATTTCTGAATCAATAAAAATCTCATCATTAATTTGCGGAATTTCTTCTGGATTTATTTTTTTAAAATCAAATGTAGAAATTCTTCCGAGGGTGATGTGTGGAATAAAACCTTTTGTACGATTATTGCCCCCTAAAAGCTTTGTCTTTAAATCTTCTTGTAATTGATTTAAAATTTGATTATTTTCTCCAAGAACCCAGACCATTTTTTTATTTCCTTCTTTTCTTGGAAAAAAATCAACTTCATTGAAATTAATTGAAAAATCATTGTAATTTTGAACCACTTTTTCAGTTTCATTAAACACATCCATTAAATCTCTATCATAAATATATCCAATAAAAAAAAGTGTAAGGTGTAAATTTTCTTTCTTTGTCCATTTAATAGGATTAACATCTAAAAAATAAGCATTGATTTTATTCTGGATACTTATTAAATTTTCCTTAAAATTTCTATCAAAATTAATAGCAATAAAAATTCTTTTTTTATCTACCATATCTTCTTTCTCTTAATTTAAAATTATTTATAGCTTTTTCAAGCTCCTTTTCATTAAAATCAGGAAAAAGAGTTTTTGTAAAATATAGCTGAGAATATGCTGTATCCCACATCATAAATCCTGCTGAATTATGAGGATCTTTATCTACTCCCGTCCTAATAATAAAATCTACAGGAGGAAGATTTTTTGTCCAAAGATTTTTTTTAATATTTTCTTCTGTAATTTCTAAGTTATCTTTTTTTATTTTATCAATCGCATGGATCATTTCATCCCTTCCATCGTAAGCTAAAAGAAATGTTAAAAATAAATTATTGTTATTTTTAGTTTTTTGAACACATTCATTAATTAATTTTTGAGTATCTTCTGAAAAAACCTCTTTCCATCTTCCTACTACGTCAATCTTTATCTTATTTTCCATAATTCTTTCGTCATTTAGGAGCTTTTCAAACTCTAAATGAATTAACTTTAAAAGATTGTTAATTTCTGCCTTACTTCTTTTTGTTAGATTATCATATGAAGCTCCCCAAAAAGAAAAATATGGAACTTTCATTTCTGCAATTTTTTCATAAAGCTTTTCAAATCTATCCGCTCCCTTTTTATGTCCCATTTCAATATCTAGGATTTTCTTTTTAGCCCAACGTCTATTACCGTCAGGAATAATTACAAGGTGTTTTAATTTCATAGTCAATTTTTTCTATTTTAATAGGTTCTTTTAAACTTTCTTTTGCAAAGAGATAGCCCATAGCAAAAGATAAAAGTGAAATTAAAAAAACAGTAATAAATAACACTATTTCTTTTTCATATGTTTTGACAAAAATTATAATTTTTGCTATGATTTGCATATAAATTTATTAATGCTGCTTTTAATATTTCTAATATATATTAAATCAGTTTATAGCAAAAATGTCAAAAACGAAAGCATCAGGAACAACTAAACTAGGAAGAGATTCAAGACCTCAGTATTTAGGGGTTAAATTATACGATGGAGAGAAGGTTGAGGTAGGAAACATTATTATTCGTCAAAGAGGATTAAAATTTTTGGCTGGAAAAAATGTTAAAATAAGTAAAGATGATAGTCTTTACGCTCTAAAAAAAGGAATTGTCAAATTTACTACAAAAAGAAAGAAAAAATTTGATGGATCTCAGAGAATAGCAAAAGTTGTTAACGTATTATAACAAAAAAGCTTCACAATTGAAGCTTTTTTAAATACATTATTTGTTTTTCGCTACTTTTATAAGTTCTTTAAATAATGAATGAGGGTTTAATGGTCTTGATTTTAACTGTGGATGAAATTGACAGGCAATGAAATATGGATGATTTTCTAATTCAATCATTTCTATAATATTTTTTTCTTTATTAATTCCAGAAAAAATAAGTCCTTTTTGCTCTAATACATCCCTCCACTCATTATTCACTTCGAGCCTATGTCTGTGTCTTTCTTCAATATCTGTTTTTTTATAAATTTTAAACGTTTTTGTTCCTTCTTTAATATTGCAACAGAAAGTGCCTAAACTTATCTGCACATCAGTTAATAAAGACGAAGTATCTTTTATTCCACAAACATTTTTTGCGTATTCAATAACAGATAATTGAAGCCCTAAACATAATCCTAAAAACGGAATATTGTTTTTTCTTATATATTCAATAGCTTTTATTTCTCCTCCTACTTCTTTTTTTCCAAATATTCCAGGCATGATAATGGCATCAAATTCTTTTAATTCTTCTAATTTTTGTTCATTTTCATATTTTGAGGATGAAAGCCATTCTATTTTTGGTTTTAGATTGTAATACCATGAAGCATGTTTTATTGCCTCAATAAGGGAGATGTATGAATCTGAAAGATTAAATTCTCCTGCTTCAAGATTCTTATTCAAAATTCCTATTTTAACTTCTTCCGTATTAATTTTTATTTTATTAATTAAGCTTCTCCAATCCTCCAAATTTCTTGATCTTTGTTCTATTCCAAATTTTTCTAAAATTCTATCTCCAAGACCTTGATCGTCAAAATTAATAGGAATTTCATAAATAGTCTCTACGTCAGGAGAAGATATGATATCTTCTTGTCTTAAATTGCAAAATACAGATATTTTTCTTTTTCTAAGCTCATCCAATGGTTTACTTGATCTTCCGAATATAAAATCTGGCTGAATACCTGCCTCATTCAACATTTTTGCTGCCGTTTGAGTTGGTTTAGTTTTCATTTCTCCTACGACTGATGGAATAGGTAAATAACTAACAAGAGCAAATAGTACATTTTTAGGCTCTTGTAATTTCATTATTCTAGCTGTTTCCAAAAATAGCATGTTTTGATATTCGCCCACAGTCCCCCCGATTTCAATTAAAACAAAATCTGCATTTGTTTTTTCTTCCACTTTTTTAATTCTTGCAATAACTTCGTTTGGAATATCAGGAACAACCTCAACACATCTTCCTTGAAATTCTAAATTTCTTTCCTTTTTAATAACAGATAAATAAACACTGCCAGTTGTTAGGCAATTATCTTTTGAAAGATTTATATCTAGAAATCTTTCATAATTTCCTATATCTTGATCGCACTCTGTACCGTCATCAGTAACAAATACTTCTCCGTGCTCAATTGGATTCATTGTTCCCGCATCAACATTGATGTAGGGATCTATTTTTATCGCGGTTACAGTATACCCCTTTGACTGTAAAACTTTTCCTATAGAGGCTGTTGTAATCCCCTTTCCGACAGAGGACATTACCCCCCCTCCAACAAAGATATATTTAGCCATATTCTTTTTTATTTATCCTCTTTATCTATAACTACAATAACTGTAGATTGTAAGTCTGTTCCAAGTTTAACACTTACTTTATGATCTCCTATTTTTTTTATAGGTTCTTTTAGTATTATTTGTTTTTGGTCTATATCAAAACCATTTTGATTCATTTTTTCTGCAATTTTTATTGCTGAAATTGCCTCAAATAATTGTCCTTCCTCTCCTGTTTTTACTTTAATAATAAACCTTTTACCCTCAATTTTTTTAGCTTGTTCAATTAATAACTTTTGAACCTCTTCTTGTTTTTTCTCTTCTAAAACTTTTTGTTTTTCTGCTTTTTTAATTAATTCAGGGGTTGCTTTTATTGCTAATTTTTTAGGGAATAAAAAATTTTTAGCATATCCATCGCTTACATTTTTAATCTCATTTTTATTTCCTAATTTGTTTACATTTTGAAGTAGTAGTACTAACATATCTTTATTTATTATTAATTAACTCTATGGCTTTTTCAAGTTGAGGATCTTTTTCTTTTTCAATATCTTCTTTTGTTATTTCTATTTTAATATCAGGCTCTATTCCAATTTCATGAATTTGTTTATCTCTTGGAGTATACCATTCTTCAGTAGTAATTTTAATAATTGATCCATCACTTAAATATACAATTCTTTGGACAAGTCCTTTTCCAAAAGATGTGTCTCCAACAATAGTAACATTCTCAATATTAGCTTCTAATGCTCCAGTCAATATTTCAGCCGCTGAGGCTGTTCCTTCATTTATTAAAATTATTAAAGGATAATCTGCTAATTTACCAGGACCATCGGAACTAAGCCATGTACATTCATTTTTTTTATCACACTCTTTAACTATTGGAAGTTCTTTTTTAAGAAATAATGATGCAACATTTTTAGCCTCGTTCACAAGTCCTCCGGGGTTATTTCTTAGGTCTAAAACAATACCTTTTACATTATTTGTATTAAAAATTTTATTTACTTCAGTTTTTACATCCTTAGATGTTGTTTCTGAAAATTGAAATATAGATAGAATTGCTATTTTATTTCCATCCTCTGCGTTAATAAATTCAAGTTCACAATTTGGAACTCTTATTGTATCTCTTTTTATTTTAAATACCTTATCCTCGTTATCTCGTTTAATATTTAACGTGACGGTGGTTCCCTTTTCTCCTCTTATTTTTTTAACAATCATATCTAATTCTATATTTGAGACATCTTCTTCATTAATTTTTTCAATCACATCTCCTGCAAGAATTCCGGCTCTTTCTGCAGGTGTATTTTTAATAGGAGCAACAACTTTTACCTTTCCTTCTTTTTTTGCAATTTGTATTCCAATACCTTCAAAAGTTCCCTCTAGATCTTTTTGAAATTCCTCTGCCTCTTCAGGGTCAAAAAATGACGTATATGGATCGCCTAACGCAGAAACAAAACCCTTGACAGCTCCATAAACCATTGCCTCAGTATTAATTTTATCCTCAAATACAAAATTTTCATTAATTTTTCTCCAAACTTCTGCAAGCATTGAGAAATTAATAGTATCTTGTGAATATAAGTCAGTATACAATTGCTCATTAAGTTTTTGGTTTATAAAAAAACCGGCCCCGAAACCAAGGCACAAAACAAATACTATTATTACTTCTTTTGATATTTTTATATTCATAATCTTATTTTTATATATCATAATTACACACCAAGTACAATATTGAAAATTATTTAAAAAAGTGTTTTAATTTTTAATATTGTTATCAATCCATTTTTTAACCTCTTCCTCTTCTCTGAAACCTACAAAACCGCTCTTTGCATCATTTCCTTTAAAAAATATCACTGTTGGAATTACTTCAATGCTAAATGTTTGGCTTAAAAAAGGATTTTCATCAACATTTACTTTATAGATAACTACCTTGTCTTTATAATCTTCAGCAACTTTTTCAAGTATTGGCCCTAGTTTTTTACAAGGAGGACACCATTCTGCCCAAAAATCAACAATAACAGGTTTGTCTGCATTTAAAATAGTTTCCTCAAAATTTTGATCTGTTAAGTTTTTCATAATTATTTTATTATTGCTAAATTACCTATTCTTTGATTATACTCTTTTTTTGATATATTTCCATTATTAAGCAGCGAATTCATTCCTGCAATATAATTATATTGTATTTGCCCTGAAGATAGTGCTTCATTATATATTTTAACTTCATCAACTACTCCTTTAAAATTATTTCCTGCCAAAGAAAGAGTTCCTGAAGGGATGTTACCCACTGTTGAGCATTCGCTATAAGAAGATACTCCATTATCCAATACCCCATCTATATATATCCGGAGTAGTTTTATTTCTATCAAATACCCCTACAATATGATGCCATTTATCATCATTAATAACTTTGTTAGAATATCTGTAACAGCTACTCCTAATATAAAGTAAGGCTTTATTAGTTGTCCCATGCGGATAATTAAACAATCCTTGCCAATTACTAATCCCCGATACAGATAATTTTATAACCGATCCAGTGCTAGTATAATTTGTTTTTCCCCAAAACTCCCAAGTTAAACTATTATCTCCTATTGCTGAATAATTTACCATTTGATTTACATACTGAGTTGTGTCAAATTTTAAGCAAGTTCCTGAAATACAATTATTCTCACTCATCCATCCATGCACATTTATATCCCCGTAAGCCGCTGCCGTGCTTGTAAAGCCTATAAGTGGACCAGTGAAATTTGAACTCCATGTATCTTTTGTTGAACCTCCTGAACCTTCATCAAATTTAAATTCAGACATTAAATTCATCATCATGCTATTTTTAATCGTTTCTGAAAATGCCTTTATCTTAGCAGTGTTAGCTTTGTCAATTGAAGAAGAAGTAGAGATCATAATAACTCCTGCAAGTATTCCAATAATAACAATTACTACCAAAAGCTCAATTAAGGTAAATGACTTTTTATTCATAATTCCCTTTTTATTTCTTCAAATTCGTTTTCAACTTCTTTTAATCTTTTTTTAGTTTTTTCAATCAATAAAGCAGCTTCCTTTATTTTCTGAAGACCAATCTCAACATCAATTTCTTCTTGTTTTTCAAACCATTCAGAAATTTTTGAAAGATTATTTATTAATTCTCCTAAATTATTATTTTCTTTTTTTGTCATATACTTTTGATTTAATTATACCATCTAAAAGCTCTAAGTCAATTAAATCTTCTTTATTAATTTCATCAATACTCTTAATAATCATGCCATCTTTTCTTAAAATCGAATAACCAAGCTTAAGCTGTCTTTTAGGATTGCAATAATTAATTTCTTTTTCAAAATAATTAATTTTTTCTTTTATTTCTTTTAGCCTTATAGAAAAATTATTAATTAAATTATTTTTTAAATTATCAATAAATATTTTTTTGGTCTTAATTTCATTTTCAAGAATTACAAAATTTTTAGAAACACTCTCTATTTTGTAATTAATACTATTTAATAAATTATTGTATTTTTCAAAAATAAAATGTTCATATTTTTTAATTTCAAGCAAAAGTTCATCCCATGAAGAATTTATAAGATGAGCGGCCGCTGTAGGAGTTGAAACAGAATAATCAGAAGCTAATGCAAAAAGTGTTTCATCTTTATGATGGCCTAATCCAGAAATTACTGGACATGGATAATCAATAATTTCTCTAATAACAGCTTCGTTATTAAAAACATCAAATGAGTTCTTTGCACCTCCACCCCTTATAACAACTAAGCAATCAATATTTCTTTTTTTAAATATTTTAATAGATGAAATAAGATCTTCTATCGCTTCTACTCCTTCTACCCTAGAATCAACAAATTCAATTTTGAAATTATATTTACCTAAATTATTTAAAAAATCATGAATAACTGCTCCATGTTTTGAAGTAATAACACCAATTACTTTAGGATACTTTTTAAGTTTTAATTCTCTATCAAATATCCCTTCCTCCTCTAATTTCTTTTTAAGTTCTTCATATTGTTTTTTAAGGGCTCCATCTCCCACAAGTTCAATTAATGATGCCTTAAAACTTAATCTTCCCGTAGGCGCATAAATACTAGGAACGCCTGTTATAATAATATGCATTCCTTCTTCTAAATTAATGCCGCATATTCTGTAATAGTAATTCCAAATCACACAATCTAATATGCTTCCGTTTTTATCTTTAAGGGAGAAATACACATGTCCTTTACTGCTTTTTTTAATTTGATCAACTTCTCCTTCTATTTTAGCTTCACAATTTAAAAGAATATTGTTTAAGAATTCAATGTATTCAGAAACTGTGAATACATTATTTTTTAATATTTCTTTGTACATTTTTATTAAATCTAATTTTTGCTAAAACAGACTCCTTTCTATAATTACAATAATCACAGTCAGAATTCATCTCAGGGATTTCATCTTTCATTAAGCATTCTTTTATTTCCATTAATTTTGGCTCAATCCAGGAAGTATCCCCGGTGTATGGAATAATTTTAATTTTAAAGTCTAATTTTGCATCAAACTTATCTTGCCCAACATCTCCATTACAATATACAAAATAGCCAGTATTAGAAACTTCGTAGCCGTTATTTCTAACAAGCCATTGATAAACTTCCATCTGTCTTTTATACCCATTTTGCCATTCAGCATCTAAATTAACTTCTCCTTGCTTGGCAGTTGCTTTGTAATCCACAACAATAATTTCATTGTTTGGATTAATCCATAAATCGTCGACTCCACCAAATACCAGAAAATTTGATGGTTTATGTAAATATTGAACACCAATAAAAGTATTTCGGTAATCATCTAACTTTTCTGAGGAAAAAGGAATAGCCTCTATTCCGAATTCTTCAAATAAAGGATGAGGTAAGCCATCCTTTCTAAGTAAATCAAATTCTTTTTTAAGAAGAGTGTCAACGGCGCTGTTTAATGTAAAAGGAAAGCCGGGAGGTCTTCCTACGCCTAGTCTTCTATCTAAATAAAAACATTGAGGACATTCAACAAATAAATCTATTTTAGATCTACTTAATTTAAAAGGTGTTTTTGATTTAGGATTAAATAATCCATATGTTTTTCTTGCGTTGTAATAATTACTCATTTTACTAAAGTTCCAATTTTGTTTTTTAATATGTCATCTATTTTATCTAAATATTTAACATTAAAAACAATCAAAGGAATATTATTATCTCTACATAATGTGAATGCTGTTGAATCCATTACTTTTAAATTCTTTTGTATAACATCTTCAAAAGAAATTGTCTTAAACATTTTTGCATCTTTGTTTTCGCTAGGATCCTTATCGTATATCCCATCAACATCAGTCGCTTTTAAAATATAGTCTGCATTAATTTCACAAGCTCTTAAAGCTGCTGCTGTGTCTGTTGTGAAAAAGGGATTTCCTGTTCCTCCTGAAAAAATAACAATACGATTTTTTT
>JAQTWS010000017.1:5669-9247 GCA_028689175.1 Minisyncoccota bacterium | reverse complement strand
TACATTATCTTGACAATTTATCGCAGTTCTGTTATTTTATCTTTATAAGCAAGTATTGCTGATTATTTTTATTGTAAGGAAAAGTTTTATTATGGCAACAATTAATCAATTAATTAAAAAAGGAAGAAAGATTATTAAAAAGAAAACTGGAACTCCAGCAATGAGGGCTGGCTTTAATTCGGTTAAAAATAGACCAACTGAATATTTTTCACCTTTTAAAAAGGGAGTTTGTTTGAAAGTATTTACAACTACTCCTAAAAAGCCTAACTCTGCTTTAAGAAAAGTAGCGAGAGTTAAATTGTCTAATGGAATGGAGGTTTCAGCATACATTCCTGGAGAGGGACACACGCTTCAAGAGCACTCAATAGTTATGCTAAGAGGAGGAAGAGTAAAAGATCTTCCAGGAGTAAGATATCATATTGTAAGAGGAGTTTTAGATTGTGCAGCAGTAGATAGAAAAAAGAAGAGAAGTAAATATGGCGCAAAAAAGCCTAAGAAATAATCAAAAATATGGCAAAAAAATTTGAGAAAAAAATAGTTGAACCTGAAATAAAATACGATAACTTTATAGTAGCTAAGTTTACAAATCAATTAATGTGGAGCGGAAAGAAAAAAACAGCATTAAGAATTATATACAATGCTTTTGATTTTATTGAAAAAGAAACAAAACAAAATCCATTAGATGTATTTTTAAAAGCGATTGAAAACGTTTCACCACTTCTTGAGGTAAAACCAAGAAGAGTTGGTGGAGCAACTTACCAAGTACCGGTTGAAGTTAAAGGTGACAGAAAGCTTAGTTTAGCCATGAAATGGATTATTAAAACATCAAGATCAAAAAAAGGCAAATCTATGTATCAAAAATTAGCAGAAGAATTAATTGAAGCATCTCAAAATAAAGGAAATTCAGTTAAAAAGAAAGAAGATACACATAGAATGGCCGAAGCAAATAGAGCATTCGCACATTTTGCTTGGTAATAAATAATTAAGTTAAAAGGAGCTGTTGATTAGACCAAGACAGTTTTCTTTTTTTAGAACAATATATGATTAGAAAATATCCAATAGAAAAATATAGAAATATCGGTATTATAGCTCACATTGATGCAGGTAAAACAACTGTATCTGAGCGTATCCTGTATTACACAGGAATTTCTCACAAGATTGGAGAAACACATACAGGAGAGTCTCAAATGGACTGGATGGAACAAGAAAAAGAAAGGGGGATTACAATTTGTTCAGCTGCAACAACTTGTTTTTGGTCACCTAAAGCATATTTAACGGGTGAGAAAACAAATGAGCATAGAATTAACTTAATTGACACTCCAGGGCACATTGATTTTACAGCAGAAGTGCAGAGATCTTTAAGAGTACTTGATGGAGCTATTGTTGTGTTTGATGGAGTTGCAGGAGTTGAAGCTCAATCTGAAACTGTTTGGAGACAAGCTGATAAATATCACGTTCCAAGAATTTGTTTTATTAACAAACTTGATAGATTAGGAGCTTCTTTTGATCATGCTTTAGAAACTATTTATGAGAAATTAACTAAAAATGCAGTTGCTATTCAGATGCCACTAGGAGAAGAATCTCAAATGGAGGGGGTTATAGATTTAATTAAAATGAAAGCATATAAGTTTGAGGGGCCTAATGGAGATGATGTAAAAGAAATCGAAGTAGGGGATGAGTTTAAAGTAAGGGCAGAAGAATTAAGAAGTAGGTTGGTTGAAAAGATAGCAGGAGAAGATGAGGAGCTTATGGAGAAGTATTTGGATGGAAAAGAGATTAGCGAAGAAGAGATTAAAAAAGCTTTAAGAAAAGCAACTATTGATTATAAATTAATTCCAGTACTTTGCGGAACAGCCTTAAGAAATAAGGGAGTGCAATTACTTCTAGATGCTGTTATTGATTATTTACCATCTCCTATAGACATACCTCCTGTTGAAGGACTAGATCCAAAAGATGAAACTAAGGTTTTAGTAAGGCATTCTACTGACGATGAACCATTTGCAGCGCTTGCTTTTAAGATTGCAACAGATCCGTTTGTTGGAACATTGACATATATTAGAGTTTATTCTGGAACATTTAAGAAAGGAAATTACTTATTAAATACAAATACAGGGGAAAAGGAAAGGCTTGGAAGAATTTTAAGAATGCATGCAAATCAAAGAGAGGAAGTAGATGAAATATATGCAGGAGATATTTGTGCTACTGTTGCTCTTAAAAAAACAACAACAGGAAATACGCTATCTGATGAAAGTAATCCTATTGTACTTGAACAGATTTCTTTTCCAGAACCAGTTATTAATATTAAAATCGAACCAAAAACTAAAGACGATCAAGAAAAAATGGGAACTTCTCTTAAAAAATTGCAAGAAGAGGATCCAACTTTTAGAGTTAAGACAGATGAAGAAACAGGAGAGGTGATTATCGGTGGTATGGGAGAATTACATTTAGATATTCTTGTTGATAGGTTAAAAAGAGAATTTGGTGTTGAGGCAAATATTGGAAGGCCACAAGTTTCATACAAAGAGGCGATAGATTCTAATGCAGAAGCCGAGTATAAATATATCAAACAGTCAGGTGGAAGAGGTCAATATGGACATGTTAAGATTAGAATTGAACCACTTGAAAGAGGTAAAGGGTTTGAATTTGTTGATGAAATTAAAGGAGGAGTTATTCCAAGAGAGTACATTCCTGCTGTGCAAAAAGGTATAAAAGAGGCACTTGAAAAAGGAGTTGTGGCAGGGTATAGTTTAATTGATGTCAAGGCAACATTATATGATGGATCGTTCCATGAAGTTGATTCATCTGAAATTGCTTTTAAAATTGCTGGAGCTCAAGCATTACTTGAAGCTGCTAAAAAGGCACATCCACATATTTTAGAGCCGATTATGAAAATAGAAGTTGTTATTCCAGAACAGTTTTTAGGTGATGTTATTGGAGATTTATCTGCCAGAAGAGGTCAGATTGATCAAACTGAGGATAGAACAGGAATGAAAGTAATTTATGCAAAGGTTCCGTTATCTGAAACATTTGGATACGCAACAGGACTTCGTTCATTAACTGAGGGTAGAGGAACGTTTAGTATGGAATTTAGTCATTATGAAAAAGTTCCTGCAAATATTGCTCAGGAAATTATAGAGGGTAAAAGAAAATAGTATGAATTTTGAAGATATTAAAAAAATAGTTGACAAGGAGGGAAAAGTGATCATCCTTGAAAATCAAAAAGCTTATATCGTTTCAAGATATGTTATTGAGGAAATAAAAGAAAGCATGGTAAAGGAAGTTAAGCCAAGGGAAGAGGAAAAGAAAGAGGGTTTAAAATTAGAGGATTTACCATTTTAATTAGGGGCTTGACTTTTAAGCAAAAAAAGGTAAAATAGTTAATGTTATATTAAATTAGTAATACTATTAATATAAGATTGCAAATAATAATTTGCAATTTATAATTAAATAATAAATTATAAAAATATTATGGCAGAAAAATTTGAAAGAACAAAACCACATTTAAATATCGGTACTATTGGCCATGTTGATCATGGTAAAACTACAACAAGTGCTGCTATTTTGCATGCATTGCATTT
>JAQTWS010000017.1:0-5569 GCA_028689175.1 Minisyncoccota bacterium | reverse complement strand
GATATATTTACTATTGAAGGTAGAGGAACAGTAGCAACCGGTAGAATCGAAAGAGGTGTGCTTCATCCTAACGATGAAGTTGAGATTGTTGGTATTAACCCAACTCAAAAAACAACAGCAGTATCTATTGAGATGTTTAGAAAATTCTTAGATGAAGGTAGTGCTGGAGATAATGTTGGTGTTTTATTAAGAGGTTTAAAGAAAGAAGATGTTGAAAGAGGACAAGTTCTTGCTAAATCGGGAACAATTACTCCTCATACAGAATTTGAGGCACAAGTTTATGTTTTAACAAAGGACGAAGGTGGAAGACATACACCATTCTTTAAAGGATATAAACCACAATTCTTTATCAGAACCGCTGATATTACAGGAGACGTAATTTTACCTGAGGGGGTAGAAATGGTTATGCCAGGAGATACAGTAACATTTACTGTAAATCTAATAGTGCCTGTAGCTTTAGAAGAAAAACAAGGATTTGCTATCAGAGAAGGTGGTAAGACTGTAGGTGCTGGTATTATTACAAAAATCATTAAATAAAATATTAAAATGTCAGCAAAAGCGAACACAACTGAAAAGACTGAGATGATTCCAAAATTAAGAATTAAGTTGAGAGCATACGATCACAAAGTGATTGATAAAAGTGCTGAACAAATTGTTGATATGGTATTAAGGTGCGGGGCTCAGGTTTCTGGTCCTGTACCATTACCAATCGAAATTAGTAAATTCACGGTAAACAGATCAACTTTTGTTCACAAATCAGCACGAGAGCAATTTGAGATGAGAATTCATAAAAGATTGATTGATATTTTGAATCCAAATCAAAAAGTAGTTGATGCATTAAAAACATTAACACTACCTGCTGGTGTTGACACAGAGATAAAAAGTGTATTATAAGAAGTATATAGAATCGATTGAATGAACTGGTCTAACAAAAATTCCTGGACTGGTGTTCAGATTTTTTATTGAAAATAATTATGAAATATATATTAGCTAAAAAAATTGAAATGACGCAAATGTTCGACGAAGACGGGAAAGTAGTTCCAGTAACTTTGGTTTTAGCTGGTCCATGTGAAATACTTCAATTAAAAACAAAAGAAAGTGATGGATACGAGGCTGTGCAAATAGGGTTTGAAAAATTAAAAGAAAAAAAGGTTACAAAATCAATAAAAATAAAACCTTATAGATATTTGAAAGAATTTAGAGTTTTAGAGGAAGGAAAGAAAGTCGGAGACAAGATCGATGTTAGTATATTTGAGGAGGGAGACAAGATCAAGGTTTCAGGTACTTCTAAAGGTAAGGGTTTTCAAGGTGGAGTTAAAAGGTGGGGTTTTCATGGAAAAACAGCTTCTCATGGTGTTAAACATGAACATAGAACATTAGGCTCTGTTGGCTATGCTAGTCATTCAAGAGTTTTGAAGGGAAAAAAAATGCCAGGGAGAACAGGTTCTGAAAGAATTACATTAAAAAATTTAGAAATTAAAAAGATTGATAAGGAAAGAAATATTTTAGCTATAAAAGGAGCTATTCCAGGAAGAAGAGGAACATTAATAGAAATTAGAGGATAAGGAATATGAAAACTTTAACCAAGACAGAAACAAAAAAAATATTAGATAAAAACATTTTCGAAGTTCCTATGAACTCTAATTTAGTTCATCAAATTGTAACTTCACAAATGTCAAACAGGAGACAAGTTGTTGCTCATACAAAAACAAGAGGGGAAGTTTCTGGTGGAGGAAAAAAACCATGGAAACAGAAAGGTACGGGTAAAGCGAGGCATGGTTCCATTAGATCACCTATATGGGTTGGTGGAGGAGTAACATTCGGACCAAGAAACGAAAGAAACTTCAAAAAAGATGTTCCAAAGAAAATGAAAAGAAAGGCACTTTTTATGTTGCTTACAGAAAAGTTAAAAAATGATAGTTTGATTATTGTTGATTCATTCGATATTAAAGAAATAAAAACAAAAGAAGTTAAGAAAATGATTGATAGTTTAGATTTGAAAGGATCTGTTTTAATAGCATTAGAAGATTTAAATGAGACTATAATTAAGTCAGTAAGAAATATAGAAAAGGTTGCAACTATTCAGGCGAAAGATTTAAATTGTTTAGATGTGTTAACTTATAAATATCTAGTTGTTACAAAAAAGGGAATTGAAAAAATAAGTGAAACTTTTTTAAGTGAAAAATAATATGGCAAAAAAAGAAATAAAGAAAAATGTAGTAATAAGGTCAGAAGATTTTAACATTGTTAAGAAGCCTTGTATTACTGAAAAAGCTTCATTTTTAGCAGAAAAGAATTTTTATACCTTTGAAGTAGATAAGAGAGCAAACAAAATTGAAATTAAAGATTTTATAGAAAAAAAATATAATGTTAATTTAGAATCAGTTAGGATTATTAATGTTCCTAAAAAACCTAAAAGAAGAGGGTTGATTAAAGGTTTTAAATCAGGATTTAAGAAAGCTATTGTTCGCGTCAAAGAAGGGGAACAAATTGATTTAACAGCAAAGTAATATGAAAATAGAGAAAAGCACAAAAATTTTAACGAAGAATAAAAAACCTGAAAAAGGATTGCTTATTCGAATTAAAAGAACTGGAGGAAGGGATTCAAGTGGAAAAATTTCAGTAAGACATATTGGAGGAGGCGCAAGAAAAATGTATAGGTTAATTGATTTTGGTCAAAATAAACAAAACATTAAAGCAGAAGTTAAATCACTTGAATATGATCCAAATAGAACTGCATTTATTGCACTTGTAGAATATGAAGATGAGGAGAAGAGATATATTTTAGCACCAAAAGGATTAAAAGTTGGGGATAAAATAGAGTCTGGTGAAAAAGTTGAAGTGAACATTGGGAATAGAATGAAATTAAAAAATATACCTGATGGGGCTGAAGTATATAATGTAGAATTAGAACCAGGGAAAAGAGGAAAGTGTGTAAGATCAGCAGGCTCAAATGCGGTTGTTATGGCTCATGACGAAGGATATGTGCTTTTAAAGTTGCCTTCTTCTGAAATTAGAAAATTTAAGGATGAATGTTATGCGTCTATTGGAGTTGTTTCAAACCAAGAACATAAGTTTATGAATATAAGTAATGCTGGACGCGCAAGGAGGATGGGTAAAAGACCAACCGTAAGAGGTAGCGCTATGAATCCCTGCGATCATCCACATGGTGGTGGTGAAGGTAGAGCACCTATTGGACTTAAATATCCAAAGACTCCATGGGGCAAGCATGCGTTAGGAGTAAAGACAAGAAAAAGAAACAAATGGTCAAATAAATTAATTGTAAAAAGAAGAGTAAAAAAGTAAAATTATGACAAGAAGTCTTAAAAAAGGTCCATACATTGATGAAAAATTATTAAAGAAAATGTCAAAGGTTAAGGCAGGGGATGGCACTGTTATCAAAACATGGTCAAGAGCTTGCACTATTATTCCCGAAATGATTGGTTATACTTTTGGTGTTCATAATGGAAAAGAACATATTTCTGTTAAAATTGAAGAAGATATGGTTGGACATAAATTAGGAGAATTCTCTCCTACAACAAAATTCATCAAACACGGTGGTAAATTACAAAAGGAAATTGATAAGAAATAAGAATTATGTATAAAGCCAAGTTAAACAATTTTAGAGTATCAGCAAGAAAAGGAAGACTAGTAGCAGACTTAATTAGAGGAAAAAAAGTTAATGAAGCAAGAGTGGTTTTGAAATTTACTTTAAAGAAAACAGCCGAACCTATGCTTAATTTATTAAATTCAGCAGTAGCAAATGCAGAAAATATTGATAAAGTAAAAGCAGAAGATCTATTTATTTCGAAGGTCATTGTAAATGAAGGTGCAACATATAAGAGAATTATGCCAAGAGCAAGAGGTACCGCAAATAGAATTAATAAAAGAACTTCTCATATAGAAATTGAGTTAGATAAATTAGTTAAAGATAAAAAAAATGAGTCACAAAGTGCATCCAAAAATATTTAGAGTAAGAGAAACAAACGATTGGCTTTCTAGAGGCTTTTATGAAAAGAACTTTAAAAGACTTTTGAAGGAGGATTTTGTAATTAGAAGTTTTTTGGATAAAAAATTAAAAGATTTATCTGTTGAAAAAGTTGAAATAAATAGACTTCCAAATAAAACAAGTATAATTATTCACACATCAAGACCAGGACTTATTATTGGAAGAGGTGGAGAAGGTGTTGATAGATTAAATAAAGAGCTTTTAAAGGTTATTTCAAAAGAGATGGATTTGGATCAAAAGAACAGAATAGAGTTAGGGAAGAAGCTAAAACTTGAAATTAAAGAGGTTAGAAATCCATGGGTATCTGCAAAGTTAGTTGCAGAATGGGTTGCTCAAAAAATAGAAAGAAGAACACCGTTTAGAAAAACGATTAAGCAAGCTGTTGAAAAAGCAATGGTTAATAAGGAGGTTGAGGGAATAAAAATAGAAATTGCTGGTAGACTAGATGGAGTTCAGATTGCAAGAAGAGAGAGGGCTGAGGCTGGTAGACTTCCAAGAAGCACAATTAGGGCAGATATCGATTATGTATCACATTCAGCATTTTGCACTTATGGAGTTATTGGGATTAAAGTTTGGTTATATAAAGGAGAAAAGTTTGACAAATAATAAAGATTATGTTTATACCAAAAAGGACAAAATATAGAAAACAGATGAAGGGCAGAAGTAGGCTTAGATTATTTAGTAACAAGGGGGCTGTTATCTCTTTTGGAACTTATGGATTAAAAGCTCAAGGTCCTGCTTGGCTAACTTCAAATCAGTTAGAAGCTTGTAGAAGAATACTTATAAGATATATTAGAAAGACAGGAAAAATGTGGATTAGAATTTTTCCAGATAAAGTTATTACAAGAAAAGGGGCAGAGGTTCCTATGGGTGGAGGAAAAGGTAATCCAGATCATTATGTTGCAGTAGTTAAACCAGGAAGAATTTTATTTGAGCTTGAAGGTATTCCAGAGGCGGAAGTAAGAGAAGCATTTAGAAAATGTGGAGATAAACTTCCAGTAAAGGTTAAGTTTGTTAAAAAAGAGATATGAAAATTCAAGAATTAGGAAAATTAAAAAAAGAAGAATTGCTCAAAAACCTTGATGAAAGTCGAAAGAAAGCACAAGAATTGAGGATGTCTTTAGCTACCTCAAAGGTAAAGAATGTTAAAGAACTTGGAAAGATTAAAAAAGATATTGCTAAAATATTAACTATATTAAATACTAAATAATATGCCAAAAAGAGAATTAACAGGAAAAGTTGTTTCAGATAAAATGCAGAAGACTGTTGTGGTTAATGTCGAAACAATTAAAGAGCATCCAAAATACAAGAAAAAGTTTAAAAGTCATAAAAAGTATAAAGCCCATAATGAAAAAATGGATATAAAAATAGGGGATACTGTAGTTATTAGAGAGTGCGCTCCTATATCTAAGGGAAAGAAATGGGAAGTTATGTTAAAGATATAAAAATATGATACAACCAGAAACAAGGCTAAAAGTAGCAGACAATTCAGGTGCAAAAATAGTTTTATGCATAAGACCGATCGGGGGTACAAGAAAAAGATATGCGCAAGTTGGAGAT
>JAQTWS010000016.1 GCA_028689175.1 Minisyncoccota bacterium | reverse complement strand
TTTTACAATACCTACATTTCCCTTTTAACGAAAAAAAGCTAAATAAAGGAATTAAATCAAGAACTCCAAGTTCATGATCACACTTTGGACATATGGAACGCCCTTTCAAAAAACTTTTATTATTATATACTCTATAAACAATACAGTTTATAAAGCTTCCTATGAATAAACCTAAAATTAAACTTAAAATATATTCCATCATGCTTTAAATTCTAGCATACTTTAAGATAAAAAAAAACTCCCTTTTGAGAGGGAGCCTTTTTGTTAAGGTGTCACAGCTGTACATTTATTACTCGAACAAGTTCCATATCCAGAATACCCCTTACCACCAACACACCATGTCGGTTTATCAGTATTACCAACTTTAGTTAAAAGCGTAGCTTTTGCACACCAATTTGTGCCATCACTAAGTATATCAAAAACCGCTGCTGAATTTTGCGCCACGATATCATCCCGCATTTTTGTAATTTCAGAATCGCTAATAGGGCTAGCAGGATACACCAATGTAGCGCTTTCTGCTCTTAAAGTCTCCATTCTTGTTCTTATTTGATTCATTGAAGATTTTATTCTAGCATCCTTGGCCTTTTTTGATTCATCTCCTACATTTACAAGAATAACACCAGATAAAATACCAATTATGGCAATAACGACCAATAATTCTATTAATGTAAAACCTTTATTTTTTTTATTCATATTAGTTTAATTATTATTTAATTAAGGACAAACTGTGGCTGTAGTTGCACAAGATGTTCCAGTGGTTTCCTTAACCTGTCCTGTACTATCTAAACATATACAATTACCAGCAGGTGTAGTGGAATAAGCACTCCATGCAGTATCAAGTACATGCAATCCAGTATTTAAAGCTGTCCCCCCATTTAAAACTATTTCATTATAAATATTAATGACCTTTGTGTTAGTATCTAATCCTGTAAATTTATTACCATTGGCATTTGCATGAATTTGTGCAATAGGCCTTAACTGATCTAGAGCAGATTTAATCTTTGCTTCCTTGGCTTGATTTGTAGCATCACCTAAAGACACAATAATTAACCCTGCTAAAATACCGATTATAGCGATGACGACCAATAATTCTATTAATGTAAAACCTTTATTATTTTTATTCATATTATTATTTAAATTATTCTTAAGGCGACCTTTGAAATAATTTTGCTTTATTATATCAAACATATTTTTTTTGGTCAAATTAATTATCCTAATGTTCCTCCGATCTGGTAAAGAGGCAAGAATACTGCTGCAACAAGTAATCCTACCATACCCGCTAATCCCAATATTAGCACAGGTTCAATAATATCGGAAATTGAATCTACAAAAGTCTCAATCTCTGTTTTATAAAATCTAACAACATTCATTAATGTTTCTGAAATTTTACCTGTACTCTCACCAACTGCAACCATTTGAACGAACAAAGGAGATATATGTTTTGGATGATTCACTAAACAATCACTTATTTTCTGTCCCTTAACAACACCATCTCTTGCCTGTAGTATTATCTCCCTATAAACATTGTTCCCTATAAGATCAGCAGTTACCTCTAAGGCTTCTGTAATTGGTTTTCCAGAAGATAATAAAGTTGCTAAATTTTCAGCAAAACGATTCATGTAAATATTTTTTTGAAAATTACCTAATACTGGTACTTTTAACAAAATTGCGTCTGTAACTTGCTTTCCCTCTTTTGTCTTTGGATAATAATTAACAAAAGAAGCAATCCCTATAAGAATAAGTAAAACTGCCCACCAATAATTAACCACAAAAATAGATAACCCAATAACAATTTTTGTTACAAGAGGAAGTTCAGCCCCAGAAATTTCTAAAACCTCCACAAGTCCTGGAATAATATACACAACCACAACCGTAAAAATTATAGCAAAAACTACTAAAACAACTATTGGATAAATCATAGCTCCCATTGTTTTTGTTTTAATGTAGTATTCATTTTCAAGATGATCTGCTACTTTTCTTAAAACTTCTGGCAACGTACCTGAAATTTCTCCTGATCTTAACATGTTTACATAAAAAGTTGAAAATATATTAGGATACTTTGAAAATGCCTTAGATAATGTTACTCCCTCCCTAATATCAGCTGATACTTTAAAAATCTTTTCTTTAAATGATCTATTACTCATTTGCTCTCCTAAAGCCTCAAGTGCCTTAGCTGGAGGAACGTTGCTTTCAATCATAATAGCGATTTCTCTTGTAAATATTACCACTTCTTTTGAAGAAACTCTCTCGAAAATCTTTAGTTCTGTATTTAAACCTTTTCCTTTTTTTTCTTCTTTTATTATAGTTGGAAAAAGTTCATTTTTGTGAAGTAAATCAATTGCGGCCATCTTTGAAACAGCCTCAATAACTCCTTTTTTTATATCCCCTGATTTTGTTCTTGCTTGATACTCAAATTTCATATTAATTTAACAAGTTCTTGAGGGTTGGTTGAATAATTCATTGCAATCTCAATATCAACTACACCCATTCTTACAAGCTCTGCTAATGATCTATTTAGTGAAACCATCTCTTCATCGTACGATGTATCTACAATAAGAGGAATTTCATAAACCTTATCTTTTCTTATCAAATTTGAAACTGCGTCATTATTAAATAATATTTCACAGGCAGGAACAACCCCTCCATTTATTCTTGGCACCAGCCTCTGAGAAACAATTCCAACAAGAGATCTTGATAATTGTGATTTCACTTGATTTTGTTGTTCTCCTGAAAAAGAATCTAAAATTCTATAAAGTGTTTGTGCGGCTGAATTTGTATGAAGTGTCGCAAAAACCAAATGACCTGTTTCAGCCGCAGTTATTGCTGTCTCAATTGTTTCCTTGTCTCTCATTTCTCCAACCATAATCACATCTGGATCTTCTCTAAATGTAGCCTTAAGTGCTTTTTCAAAAGATAAAGTATCTTTATGCAACTCTCTTTGAGAAATTATGCATTTATTTTGATCAAATAAATATTCTATAGGATCTTCAATCGTAATAATATGCTTAGTTTTTGTATTATTGATCTCATTTATTAACGCAGCCAATGTTGTACTTTTACCATGAGAAGAAGGGCCAGTTATTAAAACAAAGCCCTGGGAATAATTACAAAATCTATAAAGTGTTCTAGGAAGATTCAACTCATGAAGCGTTCTAATTTTCTCTGGTATAAGTCTTAATGCCACACTGATGTATCCTCTTTGAAAAAAAACATTTGCCCTAAATCTTCCTTTTTCTCCAAAATTATATGAAAAATCAATTTGTTTTTCTCTTAAAAACTCTTCTCTTTGTTCCATCGTCATTAACGCAAAAGCTAATTCTTTTGTGTCATCTGGGGTAAAAAGACTTTCATTCAAAAGAGGAACAAGTTCCCTATTCAATCTTATCATAGGAGGTTTACCAACTGTTATATGAAAGTCAGAGGCCTGTTTTTCAACCACGACTTCTAAAAGTTTTCTTAAATATAATTTATAATCTATTTTCATATTTGTTCACCTTCAGTTACTCTTAATACTTCTTCAATTGAAATTTTCCCCTCAAGCGCTTTTATAATGGCATCTTGTCTCATATTAATCATCCCTTGATTATTTGCTTCAACCAAAAGAGCTGATTCTGTTGGATTTTCAATAATTATTTTTTCAAGCCCTTTTGTCATTTTTAATATTTCAAATATACCAATTCTTCCTTTTTCTCCTTTGTTATTACATTTTGGACACCCTTTTGATTTGTAAATATATATTTTATTTGGAATTTTTATCTTATCTCTTAAGTCTTTTTTAATATGACTAAGTTCACTTATAATCATTTTTTCTATTTTTGGTAAAGGTTCAATTTTTTCAATGCAATAAGGACATAACTTCCTTGCAAGCCTCTGACCAATTGAAATATTTAAAGAAGAAGGAATCAAAAAAGGCCTAATTTTCATATCAACTAATCTAGATACTACTCCGATAGCATTATTAGTGTGAATTGTAGAAAGCACGATATGTCCTGTTAGCGCAGCATGTGTTGCCAAATTAGCAGATTCTTCATCTCTTATCTCTCCAACCATGATTATATCAGGATCTTGCCTTACAACAGATCTTAAACCTTTTGCAAAAGTATAACCTATTTCCGGCCTTATTTGTGATTGGTTTATTCCAGAAACAAAATATTCAATAGGATCTTCTAGTGTAACAATATTAACATCTGGCCTATTCATTTCTTGCAAGATAGAATAAAGAGTAGTTGTTTTACCAGAACCCGTAGGACCAGTTGATAAGATCATACCATATGGTTTATTGATCTGTTCTCGTAAAGTTTCTAAATTATTTTCAGATAATCCTATTTCCTTATAAGATCTAAGTCCTTCATTAGGATCCAAAATTCTAATTACAACTTTTTCTCCTAATTTTGTAGGAAAAGTTGAAACTCTAAAATCTATTTGCTTACTACTAATCCTTGTAGAAAATCTGCCATCTTGTGGCATTCTTGTTTCATCAATTCTTAATTTGGATAAAATCTTAATTCTTGCAACAATGGCTGAATGAGTTCCTAAAGGAATTTTTAAAGCATCAAAAAGATTTCCGTCAATCCTAAATCTAATCTTTACTTCTGACATTGTTGGCTCAATATGAATATCTGATGCTTTTCCCTCAACGGCGTGCCTTAAAATAGCGGCAACCATCTTAATAATAGGAGCCTCATCCTCTAGTAAATCCTCTTTATTATTTAATTTTTCATCCTCATCCAAAACAACTAAATCAGATTTTTCATCTGCCCCAAGTTCGCTAAGCGCCTCCCCCACAACTTCTTTTATATTTCTATATTTTTTAAGAATCTCTTCAAAATCGCTTTCAGAAATTAAATATATTTTAGTCTCAATTTTATTTTGCCTTGCTAAAAATAGCAGAACTTCTTTTGCTTTAATATCTTCGGGATTTAACATACCTACCTCAAAAATTCCGTCCCCTAATCTAAGCGGCACCATTTTATAATATTTAGCTGACTCCTCAGGAATGATTGAAAGCACCTGTTCAGGAATTTGAAGGGAGTTAACGTCCTTAAAAACAGGTGTGTTTAAAAGCTCACCCTTAATATTAAGAAGCTTTCCCTGATCAAGTAGTTCGTTTTGTATAATAATTCTTTCCTCGCTCATCTGTGAAGATTGAAACTCTTCAATGCATTTATTATACACCTCTTCGCTTATTAAATTTCTTCTTAATAATTCTTCAAATAACATACTACCATTCTTTGTAATAATCTATCTTTTCATCATCATTTGATGGCACATCTTCGCCTGTTGAAACTTCCTTTTCATCATCATGTGGCACATTCCCCTCCTCACTAGCCTCTTCGTCGTCTTCTCCTCTTAGTAGTTTTTCTAAAATTTCGTTTTGTTCATCAAGCTTTTTGAGAAGACTTTCCTTTTGTTTTAGCTGATAAAGAGATGAATTTTGAATTATATTTCTCATTTCTTCCAATTCTTCAAATGTATTAATCTTCTGTATCACTTTTGTAACTGCAAGCTCGATCTCTTCTGAAGAAACTGCCTTAAAAGGATTTTCCCTTCCGTGCTCTATTTTCTCTGCCTGGGTTTTAGTATCAGAGGCGTCAAAAAAACCAGGAAGCACTGGAATACCTCTGAAATTCTCTAAGCTCTTAAATTGCTCAGAAGAAATAAAATTAAAGTCTATATTTATTGGCTGGAACATTTGTCCTGAATCTGTTATTTCTTGCTCTGAGCCAAATGCACCATTTTTAAAAAATATAAAAAGAACTATACCTAAAATTAAGACTATTATCAATATAATAATTTTATTTGAACCAAAACTATTATTTTCTTTTTCTGTAAATTCAATTGCCATAATTTATTTTGAGGGAATATTTCCTTTTATTTTAAAATTTAAATAAGAAGTAACAACGGATTCACTCTGAAATTCACCTCCATCATTGCCGCTATTAATTTCTATCTCACTTATTTTAATTACTAAAGCTTGTCCATTAAATAAATCTAACAAATTCCTAAAATAATTATAATCTCCTGATAAATCCAAAAACACATTAACTTCCTTAACTTTATCTTCGCCGCTAGCCTTGCTGTTCTCTTTTCCAACCTCAAAACTTTCAGAAACGCCTTCAATTTTTAAATCTTTTAAATAAAGGCCACTTCTGGCTACCAAGCCCTTTAAATATGCTTCCATATTATGAACAAAGAATGGACCATCCATAAAATTAGCATTTATTTTTTTTGCAGCGCCATCCCACCCTATTTTCTCTAACTCTTCAGCATTTTTTTTAATCTCATTAAAATAATTAGTTGTATTTTCTAATTTATACTCTAAATTTGAAATTTCCGTTTCCTGGACAGATATCTTTTCAAATTGGGGTATAACCAAAAAATAAAACAATGCTATGCTTACTACAATTAAAATAACTGAAATTATAACAAAGGGTGTATTATTGTTGTTCATTTTGATGTTTAAATAATTCTGGATTAACCTTAAGATTTAAATTAAATGTAACCTTGCCATCATTCATTTCTATATTAGATATAGTATAGCCTAAAATATCATTTTTTGCATCTAAAAGAAGCATCTCTTGCATAATACTTTGAAGGCTGTCCGTTTGACCTTTAAGACTTATTTCTGCATCACTTACATTAATGATTGATGATGAAAATGATATTCTTGGATAAACCCATGTTTCAAATTTATTAAAATAAACATTAAAAACTGGTTTTTCAGCATATATATTTTTAAATTCATTTATTCTTTTTTCAGCATCTAAAACTAATTCTTTTTGGGCTAATTGTTCAATTGTCCCCTGTTCGCTTAATTTAATATTAATCTCGCTCATTATTTTATTATTCTGAGGAATTTTAACAAATTGATTATAGCTAAAAATAATTAATACTATAAATAATAAAACTATAGAGAAAATAAATAATATTTTTTTCCAAATTGGTAGCTTTTCTTGTTTTGTTGAGTATAAATCAATTGCCATATTCTATTCTTTAAATCTTTTTAAAGCTTCTCCTAATGCAATGCTAAACGTAGTGCTTATTTCAGGAATAAGCGGTTTTAACTCTGGATTATAAAATATATTTTCAAAAGCATTACCTTTTTCCACTTCCAAATCTTCAAAATTAGTTTTAAAATAATCTGAAAGTCCTGACATATTAACTGCTCCTCCAACTAAGATAATTTTACTAATTTTCGAGTTTTTTGCTTCAAAATTAGCAATCACCTGCTTTATTTTTCCTACTATTATTTTCAAAATTGGATTTATTGCTTCAATAACTTTTTTATCTTTATTGCTCAACCCTTGATCGGTTTTGATCTTTTCTGCCTCACTTAAATCTACATTCAATGATTCTGAAATACTATATGTATAGTCTTTACCTGCTACATCAAATGACACACTCATAATTAAAAATCCTCCGCTAACAATGCTTATTGTAGTACTTTGACATCCCACTTCAACTAAACATACGTTGTCTTTAGATTTAGGAACAACAGCTCTTTTAAGTCCCATTACCTCAGCCTCAAGGGAAAGTAGTGTAAGCCCGCACTCCTGTGCTATTTTTTTATATTCTGAAATCAAAGTTTTAGAAATTGCCATTACAAGTATTTTATTCTCTCCTTCTTTTTCATTTACACTGTCTCCTATTAATTCCCAATCTAAAACCACTTCATTAAAAGGTATTGGAATGTGTTTTTTTGCCTCAAAATAAACCGCATCAGGCAATTCTTCCGCTGTCATTTTTGGTAATGTAAAACTTGTAAAAAAAGTTGAAAAATCAGGAAGAGAAAAAATTACCTCTTTTGTTTCTATTTTAGCCTCTTCTAAAATAGCTCTTATTGCAAGAGAAACATTTTTAACAGAAGGTAAAAGCGTTCTTTTATCAAAATATTGGAAAGAATCCTTTTTTGTAGCAGATAATTTTAATCCCCCGTAATTTTTTAAAACTATTCTATCTTTTTCTTTTTGAAGCTCCACAATCTTAATTCCCTTCGATCCTATGTCAATTCCAAGCGATGTTGATTGTTTTTTCTTTCTTAATATCCACATTTATTTACCAATTTTAGATTATTTTATATAATATCATAAATGAAAAATATATACAATTACATTTTAAACTTATTTTTTCCTAAAAAATGTATAAATTGCCAGCGCGAAGGTTCTTATCTTTGCGAGGATTGTCTTTCCCTTATAGAGCTAAATCAAATTAATTATTGTGCTTGCATTAAAAATCCTTTAAAAAACAAATTGGTATGTGATAATTGCCCCAAATTAATATCTGCAGTATTTACGATTTTTAATGAAAAACAATACATTTGTCAAAAACTTTTCCTAAAGTCAAAAACTATACCTGATTTAAACGCATACTTTTCTTACCTAATTATAACACATCTAAAAAATATAACAAATATAAATTTGGATAATAATTTCGCAATTTGTTTTGAAAATGAAGATGTTGAAAGTATAGCAAAAAACTTATCTAAATTTACTAAAATTCCAATAAAAAATAATTCAAAAAATATCTTATTTATAACAAAAAAATATCCTAGTGATGATATTTTTAAAATAATAAAAACATTGAATGCTAAAAAAATATATATAATTAGTTTATTTAGATAAATTTCCTAATATAATATTTATCCCCTATTTTTTCTTCAATACAGTCAAAATATTTTTTATTCTTATTTAAAACAAAATTTTTAATCATCTCATAATCAGAAGGAATAATTTGTTCTTTTATTTCATCTAAAGAATTTAAATTATACCATTCCATCTTACCCTCGACATCATTTAATATGTCTTTTGTTTTAGGAATAAGCTCGCATAAATGCAAAATAAAATTAGCTTTAATAACATTTTTCTCAATTAAAATTTCAGAAACACAGCCTAAATATTCCTTAAAATCTGATTCTATCCCAGATTCTTCTTCTAACTCTCTTCTTGCTGCATCTTTAATATGCTCATTTTCCTCAACTTTACCTCCAGGAATAGCTAATAAATTAATAAAATCACCCTTTTTTCTTTTAAGTAAAAGTATTTTATTATCTTGAACAACTATCGTTAAAACAATTGAATAAAGCATGTCTTAAATTTATCTTAATCTACAAACAGGCACACAAACCATAATACACATTTCGCTTTTTGGATCATGTCTACAAGCAGATGCGCACTCTTCAAAAATACCCCTCCTCCCATCACACCAATTTTTTCCTATAAATTCACATTCATTATAATTCTTCACCCATTTTCCAGAATTATTAACACAATCTAATTCATAATCAATTATTTTCTCTGGCTTTGCTGAGGCTGAAAAAGAATTAATAATCGCAATTATGGCAAATATTATCAAAACATTATTATGCATATTTTTATTATAACAAATTATAATAAATTTTAAACTATACGATGGCATCGTATAATATATTGACAAAATATACGATGGCATCGTATAATATAACTATGAATAATAAAATTGACTTTGAACAAATTTTCTATAGATATAACCCTTGGTGGGAGGGACAATTTAAATTAGATAACATTATAAATAGAGAAAAAGTTTTGGATAAATTAAAAATAAATTTATCAACCTCTCAAATCGTTATGCTGTCTGGATTAAGGAGAATTGGAAAAACAACCTTAATGAAATGTATGATTAAATACCTTCTCGATACAAATATAAATCCCAAACACATTTTCTATATCAGCCTTGACGACTATCTCTTATCTAACGAAAGCTTACTTGAAATCATTGATATTTATAGAAT
>JAQTWS010000015.1 GCA_028689175.1 Minisyncoccota bacterium | reverse complement strand
AAGAAAAACAATAATTTTAAATGAAATTAGCGTAACGACAACAGAGAATATACTTTTATTTGCTGCTTTAAATGAAGGCACAATAACTGTGAAGATGGCAGATATGGACTATCCTTCAATGGAACTTGTTAAAGTTTTAAGAAAGATGGGAGTTCAAATTGAAGTTGGTTTTCATGAATTAAAAATTAGCGGAAAAAAAGAATTGAGCGGATTTGAGCATAAAATGATGTATGATCCTATTGAGGCAGGAACATACATTATACTTGCGGCTGTTACAAAAGGAGATATAGTTGTTAAAAATGTTGAATTAAATTATTTATACTTTCCTTTAAAAATATTAAAAAATGCAGGATTAACAATCAAAATTGATAAGCAGGACGAGGATATTGGTTCAGTTCAAATAGTTCCTTGGGAAAAGTTTAAAATAGATAGGATTCAAAGCATGCCTTATCCAGGACTTCCTTCTGATTTACTTCCTTTATTTGGAGTTTTAGCGAGTCAGGCTAGGGGGGCAACCGTTATTCATGATCCTTTGTATGATGGAAGACTCGAATACTTAAAAGGACTTAGAAAAATGGGAGTAGATATATTCTTTTCAGACCCGCATAGAGCAATTATTTCAGGTCCTTCAAATCTTTATGGTGCAGATTTGGGTTCATTTGATCTAAGGGCTGGAGCTTCTCTTATTACAGCCGGTTTAATTGCAAGAGGTAAGACAGTTATAAGGGATGTTTATCAGGTTGATAGAGGTTATGAAGAAATTGATAAAAAATTAAAGAAAATCGGGGCTAATATCAAAAGGGTAAAGTATGAATAATATTATAGGGCATGAAAAACAAAAAGAATTTTTAATAAAAGTATTTTTGAATAAGAAAATACCACATGCTTTCCTTTTTGTAGGAGAAGATATGGTGGGGAAAAAGACTCTTGCTTTTGCTTTTGCAAAATTAATTTTATGTGATAACAATGCTTGCCAAGCTTGCAAGACATGCACAGATATTGATAAAAGGATTTCTCCTGATTTATATTTTGTTTCTGATGAAAATAATAATATTGAAATTGATAAAATAAGGGCGGTTAGAGAATTTTTAAGGCTTAAGAGTTATAGTAATAAAAAAAAGATCGCTATTATTGATAATGCTCATTTAATGGGCAATGATGCTCAAAATAGTATTTTAAAACTACTAGAAGAGCCGCCAGAAAACTCTATTTTAATTTTAATTACAAGTTTTAAAGAAATGATTTTAGAAACAATTAAATCAAGAGTTCAAGAGATAAACTTTAATAAAGTTTCAAGAAAAGAGATAGAAGAATATCTGATTTCGAAGGGTACAGATAAGAGAGAGGCAGAAGAAATAAGTATTTTTTCAGGAGGAAAAGTTGGACAGGCAATAGAGTTTTTGAATGATGTCTCAAAAAGAGAATTCTTTTCTAAAACAATTAAATATTTAGAACAAATTAAAGATCAAGAATTTGACAAGAGGTTTGAATATGTTAAAGAGATTTATGAAGACAAAGAGGTAGTTTTTGAAGTTTTGGACATATTTGAAAGATTTTTTAGAAAATTAATGTTTTTAAAAATATTTAATAAAGATAGTGGAAGTTTTAAGGATTACTCTCTTTTAGAAATTAAAAATATTATTGAGGAAATACAAAAAACTAAATATTATTTTAATAATACAAATACAAATAAAAAATTATTATTAGAAAATTTAATGATTAATATATAATATATGTATAAAGAACAAATAGAATCTATTAAACCAGAATTTGAGAAAGCATTAAACTATGTTACTCAAAAATTAATGAGCGTAAGAACAGGGCGCGCAAATCCAGCACTTGTTGAAAATACATTAGTAGATGTTTTTGGTTCAAAAATGCCACTCAAACAATTGGCAGCTATATCTATAGCTCAACCTAAAAAATTAAGAGTTGAGCCATGGGATAAATCATACATTGAACCTATTGCTCGCGCGATTCAAGCAAATACAGCACTTTCTCCAGTAACAGATTCAAATGGAGTCTGGATAAGCATGCCAGAATTAACTGAAGATGTAAGAAAAGATATGATAAGAATGGTAGGACAAATTGACGATGGCGCAAAAAAGACTATTAGAAAGTATAGAGATGAGACATGGTCAACTATTCAAAAGTTAGAAAAGGAAGGTCAAATTTCAGAAGATAATAAGTTTAAGGCGAAAGATGAACTTCAAAAAGTTGTAGATAGTTATAATCAAAAAATAGACGAATTAGTTAAAAATAAGAAAAAAGAATTAGAAGCATGATTTTAGATTTTTTATTAGCATTAATAGTTTTTGCACTTATTATAACCATAGTTGTTTCAGCTCATGAACTAGGGCATTTTTTAGGTGCAAAAAAGACAAAAACTAAGGTTATTGAATTTGCAATAGGTTTTCCTCCTTTTATTTGGAAAAAGAAAATAGGGGAGACCTTATTTGGAATAGGATCTATACCTTTTGGGGGTTATAATAAAATTTATGGGGAAAGCGCTCCCACAGAAAATGAAAACGATCCAAGTAGTTTTACTTCTAAAAGTACAGGACAAAAACTTTTAATTATAATAGCTGGGGTTGTTGGTAATTTTTTACTTTCAGCTTTTCTTTTCTATATTGTTCTTTTTTCTTCTAATTTTAATTCAAATATAGGGCTTATTAATCCAGAATACGAATTTCCTTTTGGACATCAAGAAAACTATTTACTTATTGGAGGGGTTGAGGAAAATTCTCCTGCTAGCTTGGGAGGTTTAAAACAGAATGAAATTATTTTAGAAATAAATGGAGAAAGAGTTGAAAACGCGAATGAACTTAAGGATATTTTAAATAAAACAAAAGGAGAGGCTATTGCAGTTCTAACAAAAAATAGAGAGACTAAAGAAGAAACAACTCATATTGTTAATAACAATGAAGACAAGATAGGTGTTGGTTATAGCAACATTGCTGAACTTTCATATAATGATAATTTGGGAGATAAGATTTTTTCTGGAGTATTCCATACATATAATTTTACAGATTATTCTTTGTCTACATTAGGAGATATGATAGCTAAATCGTTTACACAAAAAGATTTATCTGTTGCAGCAAATGCGGTTGCTGGACCAATTGGGATTTTTGCGATAACTAAAATTAGCTTAAGCGAAGGTTTTATGTTTATGTTAAATATAACCGCCATTATTTCACTTGCTCTTGCTATCACTAACTTATTACCATTACCAGCTCTTGATGGAGGGAAATGCATTTATTTAATATTTCAAAAAATTAATCCAAGATTTTTTACAGACGAACTTAGTGAAAAAATTGATGGAGCTGGGTTTTTATTTTTAATGATTTTAGGAATCCTTATAGTTATTAAAGATGTTTTCCAGTTTAAAGATTTAATATTTTAAAAAAATGAAAGCAACCAGATTATTTTCTAAAACACAAAAAGAAGATCCAAAAGGGGAGATAAGTCTTAATGCCAAGCTTTTAATTAGAGCTGGTTTTATTGATAAATTAGGGGCAGGTATATATACATATCTACCATTAGGATTTAAGGCAATTCAAAAAATACAGAATATTGTAAGAGAAGAAATGAATAAAATCGGTGGTGAGGAGCTTTTAATGCCAGGACTTCATCCAAAAAATAATTGGGAAAAGACAGGTAGATGGCAAGTTAAAGAAATGTATAAAATAGATGGTGATAATTATGGTCTTGGCTGGACACACGAAGAAATTATAACTCCACTTGCTCAAAAGTTTTTGAATTCGGAAAAAGATTTCCCTAAATATATTTATCAAATACAAACAAAATATAGAAATGAACCAAGAGCTAAATCAGGAATATTGAGAGGAAGGGAATTTATTATGAAAGATCTTTATTCTTTTCATTTAACAAACGAGGATTTGGATGATTATTATGAAAAAGTTAAGAAGGCTTATCTTAAAATTTATGAAAGATGCGGACTTAAAGATTATACATATTTAACTCTTGCAGGAGGAGGAGCTTTTACAAAAGGTTATTCTCATGAGTTTCAAACAATTACAAACGCTGGAGAAGATATTATATTTATTTGTAAAAAATGTGGACTAGCTTTAAATAAAGAGGTTGAGCAAGACAAATGTCCAAATTGTGGAAATAGTGTTTTTGAAGAAAAGAAATCAATTGAAGTTGGCAATATTTTTAAATTAGGAACAAAGTATGCTGAAGCTTTTAATTTTAAAATAAATGATGAGCATGTTGTTATGGGATGCTATGGTCTTGGGATATCAAGACTTTTAGGAACAATTGTTGAGGTTTTTAATGATGGAAAGGGTATTGTATTTCCTAAAGAGGTTGCTCCTTATGATATTTATTTGATCAACATTAAGGCTGAAAAAGAAACAGACATGGTTTATAAAGCACTTGAGTATAAAGGGTATGAAGTGTTATTTGACGATAGAGATAAAACCCCTGGTGAGAAATTTTCTGACGCTGATTTAATGGGTATTCCTATAAGAATTGTTATTTCAGAGAAAACATTAAAACAAGACTCGGTTGAAATAAAAAAAAGAGGTAAAAATGAAGTTGAGCTTGTTAAAATAAAAGAGATTGCTAAGTTTTTGGAAGAGTTGCATTGATTTTGAGATAAAAACTTGTTATCATAAATATTATGAAAAAATTTTTTGATAAATTTTCAAACGATATAGCCATTGATCTTGGAACAGCAAACTGTTTAGTTTATGTTAGGGGAAGAGGTATTATATTATCGGAACCTTCTGTTGTTGCCATTAATCAAAAAACAGGACAAGTTTTGGCTATTGGAAGAGAAGCTGAAAAAATGGTGGGAAAAACTCCAGGGCATATTGTTGCCACGAGACCTCTTGTTAATGGCGTTGTTTCTGATTTTGAGGTTACAGAACAAATGCTTAGATACTTATTTGAAAGAGCAAGAGAAGACAGGATTAATATAATAAAACCAAGAGCTATTGTTGGCATACCTTGTGGGGTTACTGAAGTTGAAAGAAGGGCAGTTATAGACGCTGCCAAATCAGCAGGTGCAAGAGAGGTATTTTTAATTGAAGAGCCTATGGCTGCAACAATTGGAGCAAGACTTCAAGTTCAAGAGGCTGGAGGTAATTTTATTGTTGATATTGGAGGAGGAACAGCTGAAATAGCAGTTATTTCTCTTGGAGGAATAGTTGCTTCTAAAAGTTTAAGAATAGCAGGAGATAAATTAAATCAAGATATTATTAAATATGCTCAAGAAAAGTATAAGCTTTTAATTGGGGTTAGAACAGCTGAAAATGTTAAAATTAATATTGGAACAGTGTATTTTGATGAAAATGATAAGAAAAATAAATTGAAGAGAGTGGCTATTAGGGGAAGAAATTTAATAACAGGGCTTCCAGAAGAAATTACAGTTTCAAGAAATGACATTAAAAAGGCAATGGAAAAATCTATTAATCAGATTATTAGTGAAATCAAAAATACAATTGAGGTTACTCCTCCAGAATTAATTTCAGATGTTATGAAAAAAGGTATTTGCCTTGCTGGTGGTGGTGCTCTTTTAGGCGGTCTCGATGTTTTAATTACCAAAGAAACAGGTGTGCCTGCATATGTAATTGAAGATCCAATGACTGCTGTTGTAAGAGGAGCTGGAGTAGTTTTAGAGAATATAGATGAATATGCTCAAGTTTTGGTTGAATCAGAAGAATTGATTCCCCCTAAATAGACGTTAATTAGGAGAACAATTAAGCGTTATTATGAATAAACAAAAATCATTTACCTTAATAGAACTACTTGTAGTTATAGTAATCATAGGAATACTTGCAGGAGTTATTATGATTTCTACTTCTTCTGCTATTGATAAAGCTAATATTGCTAAAATAAAAGTATTTGAAGAAAGTGTTAAAAATAATCTAGCCGCTAACATGGTATCAGCATGGGATGCTGATCATGTTACTAAAGACACAACATGGACACTTAATGATAAATGGGGAAATAATGATGGAACATTCTACGATGGAACAGTAACAACTTGTTCTTCTTCAGCCTGTCCTCAAATAGTTAATGATAAGCAAATGGGTAATGTTTTGTATTTCGATGGATTGAATGATTATATTTCCGTTTCAAGTTCATCTTTAAATCATTCTAATGACTTAACTTACTCTCTTTGGTTTAAGTGTTCAGGCCAAACTGCTGATACTTGGAATTTTTTTATATTTAAATCAAGTAACAATATGATTGAGTTTGGTTTTTTCTCCAATAAACTTGGTTTTAAGCCATGGAAGAACGGTGGAACAAATATTGATGGAAATGGTGTTTATCCGGTTGGTACAGAAACAAATCTTACCGATAATAAGTGGCATTTTGTTAGCACGACTATAAAAAATAATATTGTAGAATTATGGGTAGATGGCGTTTTAAAAGGACATCGAGAAGATTATCCTTATCCACAAGCCTCAAGTAATGGCAATTATTATATTGGATCAAATTCAGCTGATCGATGTTTTGAAGGATATATGAATAATATTAAAATATATCATATGGGTTTTTCTTCTGCTCAAATGAAGAAAAATTATATTTCAGAAATAGCATTATTATTATCTAAAAATTTGATTTCAAAACAAGAATACAATGAAAGAATAAATGCATTAGCTTATGATAATTAAGAATAAACAAAAATCGTTTACTTTAATAGAACTACTTGTAGTTATAGTAATCATAGGAATACTTGCAGGGGTTATTATGATCTCTACTTCTTCTTCTATTGATAAAGCTAACTTTGCTAAAGCAAAAGCTTTTTCTTCTACTATTCAAAATGAATTATTATCTAATTTAGTATCTGAGTGGTCATTTGATGAATTTGCTATAAATAATGTCACTAAAGATAGTTGGGGAAATAATCATGGCACATTGGGTGATGGAACTAATAATACTACTTTCCCAACCTACAAAACAAAAGATTCTGGTGAATGTGTTTTTGGTGGATGCTATAACTTTAGTCAAGTGGGTGAACATATTAATTTAGGAAATAATACAAATTTAAATGTCAATAATGAAATTACATTTTCTTTTTGGGTGATGCCAAAAACACAAATAAGTAATTTTGATCGCATCGTTGAAAAAGGAGATTGAAAAATAGGAGGTTATAGTATACAGCAAAGAAATATTGGATACAATGAAATAATGTTCTTATTTGCTTCTGTAGATAGATGGGCCGGGCATTTTGCTCCAGTCGTAAAGTACACCCCTAATCAATGGAATTATATAGTTGCTACAATTAAATTAAATGATACAGGTAAAAGTTATTTAAATGGAAACATTGTCGGAAGCCCGATACCTGCTCTTCCTTATATTTCGGTAGATAATAATTTAACTATTGGAAGAGGAACATGTGTTATGAATGGATTAATCGATGATGTTAGAATATATAATGCAGTTTTATCCACCTCTCAAATCAAACAAAACTACATTGCAGGCCTAAACTCAATGCTTGCAAATGGAAACATATCTAAGGAGGAATATAGTAAAAGATTATCTGAGTTTGCTTTAAGATAAAACATATGTCTTGATTTTTCTAGTTTATTACAATATACTAGAAACATAGGTTACTAGTATAATGAAATATACTATGAATGAAAAACTATTAAGGTATTTACAGCAACAAATAAGAACAGCGGATGATAGAATTTTAAAATATATAAAAGGTTTTAATAATGAAAAATATCCTCGTCGTTTTATGGTTGACGAAATGATTGAACACATTGATGCATTTTTAAATAAAACTTCTAATAATAGAATGATAATTATTCCTGGGTTTAGAGGCGTTGGAAAGACTACTCTTATGGCGCAACTTTTTGAAAAATATAGGGAACAAGTAAGGAACATTTTATTTCTATCAGTTGATGATGCAAATAATTTGTTTGATGTGGGAATAAGCGATTTGATGTTAGCTTATGAAGAAATTTTAGGAGACAATTTGGAAAGTATAAAAAAACCTACAATTATTTTTTTAGATGAGGTGCAAGCTGATTCAAGATGGGCAACAACTTTAAAAACTCTTTTTGACAAGACGTCAAATGTGTTTTTTATATGCACTGGATCTTCAGCATTAATTTTGGAAACAACTCCTAGTCTAGCTCGTCGGGTAATTTTTAAAAGGATGCCTCCTTTGTCTTTTATAGAATTTGAAATGATAAAGAATAAAATTAAACCAATCAGTGGTTTAAAAGATAAAATAATGGATTCTATTTATTTTTCAAAAAATGAGGAAGAAGTATTTAATAATTTAAATAATTTAAAAAAAGAAGTTAATACTTATTTCTCAAAAGTAAACAGAAAGGACGTTAAAAAATATTTATCTTATGGAACCTTACCTTTTTCTTTATCAATGCCAAATGAGATGGCAGCATATGATGCTATTTTAATGCTTGTGGATAAAATAATTACGCATGACATGTCCATTTTGGGCAATTTTAATCAAGAAACGCTTATGGCTGCAAAAAAGATACTTTTTGCTATAGCAGAAAATGATACAACAAGCTTGTATGTGCTTGAAAAAAATATTGGAATAAATCGTTTAACAATTGCAAGTGTTTTTGATGCTTTTGAAAAGGCAGGAGTCATTATTAAAGTGCGCGCATACGGATCTAATATGAGCGTGGCAAAAAAACCGAATAAATATCTTTTTGCGTCTCCTGCAATCAGAATGTCTTTTTTTAATTTTACTGCTAATGAAAATACCTATCTAACAAGACAGGGTAAATTGTTTGAGGATTCAGTGGCATCACATTTATATCGTGAGTTTATTTTAAAAAACCGTGGATTTTTAAGATATGATAGCAAAGAAGGTGGAGCAGATTTTATTTTACAAATATTGAATAATAAACAGATTATTATTGAAGTTGGAATAGGGAAAAAGAATGCAAGACAAGTACTAAAAAGCGCAAAAAGAATAAGGTCTGATTACAATATAGTTATTTCTGATTCTGTTTTAAATTTTGATAAAGAAACAAATATAGTTTTTGTTCCGTTAGATTATTATTTCTTAATGTAGCTCTTATTTAATATACGTAGTATATTTTAATTAATAAAAATTATTATGATGAATCAGAAGAAAAAATCATTTACATTGATAGAACTACTTGTAGTTATAGTAATCATTGGAATATTAGCAGGAGTTATTATGATTTCTACTTCTTCGTCTATTGATAAAGCTAATGTTGCTAAATCAAAAGTGTTTGCTGAAAGTATAAAAAATAATTTATTGCTTAGTTTAATTTCTGAATGGAACTTTGAAGATGGAGCAGGGAATATTATATCAGATTCTTGGGGTAATTATAATTTAACTAAATATAACGATGTAAATTGGATTGCAGATAAGCAGCAATGCATAAAAGGGGGATGTATTTTTATTGGAGGAGATAGTGACTACGCGTTAACTTCTGTTGATGAAGGTATTATGAGGCAAAATAATTATTCTGGACAATTTACACTAGAGATTTGGGCGCAATCTAATTATCAGGTAGGTAATGAAAAAATATTAATAGGTAGAACTGGTTGGCATGGAGGAATTTTAGCATCTTATGAAGATTATATTTTTCAATTAGTGAAAGTAGGTGGTTCTCCTTATAATGTTGTTAATGTTAAAAATACAAAGAAATGGCAATATTTGGTAGGAACATACGATAATGGGCATATGAAACTTTATTCAAACGGTGTTTATGTGGGGGATTCTAATTTAGTAAGCATGCATGGCTATGATGCAATTATTTATGTTGGAGGTATTAATAATACTTCATATTGTTTTAATGGTTTTTTAGATGAAGCTAAAATATACAACGCAGCCCTATCCTCCTCTCAAATTAAACAAAACTACATCGCAGGTCTAAACTCAATGCTTGCAAATGGAAACATATCTAAGGAGGAACACAACGAAAGAATAAATACATTAGCTAAAGACGATTATTGATTTAATAATTGTTTTGTAT
>JAQTWS010000100.1 GCA_028689175.1 Minisyncoccota bacterium | reverse complement strand
TTACAGTTAAATCGTCTCCAATAATTAAAAGATCGCCAAGCATTTCTTGATTAAGAATCTTAAATCCTTCGAAATCATTTTGATCAAAAGGATCTTCTATTGATTTAATCGGATAAATATCGCAAATTTCTTTATAATATTTAACAAGTTCTTCTCTTTCCAAAGCATTATCTTTGCTTAAAACATATTTATGCTCATCTTTATTATAAAACTCAGAAGCCGCTACATCTAAAAATATTTTCAAATCATTTAAATAACCAAGTTTTTTAGAAACTGAAACAATTAAATCAAGAGCTTCTTTTGCATCATTTATCATTGGCGCAAACCCACCTTCATCTCCAACATTTGCTCCTTCCTTGCCATATTTTAAAGAGATAATCTCTTTTAATTTATGATACACTTCAGATGCCATTCTAACTTGTTCGCTTAATTTGCAACCCTTAAAGTTTATCATAAATTCTTGAAAAGCTAGCTTATTTCCGGCATGTCTTCCTCCATTAATTACATTAAAACAAGGAGATGGAAGACAAATTTCACTATTTGAAATTAAAGAAATATATTCAAATAATTCTTTTTTTTCTGCTCTAGCTCCAGCTCTTGCAAGTGCAAGCGAAACTGCCATTATTGAATTTGCTCCAAGCCTGCTTTTATTATCTGTATTATCAAGCATTATTAAAACATCATCAATTTCTTTTTGAGAAGTAACACTACGTCCTTTTATCTCTTTAAAAATAATATTTTGAATATTTGAAATAGCATTTAAAACTCCTTTTCCAAAATACCTGTTTTCGTCATTATCCCTTAATTCTAAAGCCTCCCTCTCTCCAGTAGATGCTCCAGAAGGAACTGAATCTATAAAAATACCATCTTCTGATTCAAGGCTAACCTCAATTGTAGGATTTCCTCTTGAATCTAATATTTCTCTTGCTTTAATATCTTTAATTTTGCTCATAATTTAATAAATAATCATATGCTGATAAAGCAGCTATTGCGCCTGATGAGGCTGCGCAAATAATTTGCTTTACCCTTGAATTTGTAATATCTCCAGCAGCAAACAAACCTTTTGTTTTAGTTTCCATGTCACTGTTAACAATAATTTCTTTTTTTTCATTTAAATCAATCAAATCTTTCAAATAATCAGTTTTTGGAATATAACCTGCCTGTATAAATATTCCCTGAAGCTCAGTTTCTAAAATACTTTTATTATGCATCCATTTAATAGAATTTACAAAATTATCTCCCTTAATTTCCAAAACCTGAGCACTTGTAAACGCCTTGATATTTTCAAGTTCATTAATCTTTTGTTGATTTTTTTGATCAGCCAAAAATCTATCCCCTCTTTCTAGAATAAGAATATTTTTAGCAATATTATTTAAAAATAAGGCTGATTCAAAGGCCGCATTTCCCCCTCCTATAATCGCAATGTCCTTATTTCTAAATAAAGGACCGTCACAAACAGGACAATAACCAACTCCTTTTCCTAAAAATTCTTGTTCTCCTTTAATATTTAATTCTCTTGGTTTTGAACCTGAGGCAACAATAACTGTTTTACTCGTAAACTCTTCTTTAACTGTTTTTAACGTAAATAAATTGCCTTCTTTTTTAATTTCTATAATTTTCTCCTCTATAAGCTTAACATTTTCCTGAGCTTCTAAATGCTCTCTAAATCTAGAAGCCAATTCAAATCCAGATATAGAAGGAAATCCTGTATAATTTTCAACATTAACAGCCTTATTAAAAAGCATGCCCCCTAAATTTTCTGAAAATAGAAGCGTATTTAAATTATTGCGGGAAGCATATATGGCAGCAGTGATTCCAGCAGGTCCTCCACCAATTATAATCAAATCAAAAATCATAATTTAAGAGTTTTTAAATATTTCTTAAAAACATCTCCACAATCAGGATCTTTAATAGCCATTTTTACAAATGACTTATACCACGAAATAATATCGCCACATTCAAGCCAATCCCCCTCTATTTCATACCCATAAATTGCCTTACCAAGCTCTGCCATTTCTCCTAATGCAACTGAAATTGATCCATCTTTTACCATCATGTCTTTATTGTTATTTAAATATTCAAAAACGTCTGGAGTTATGATCATTCTTCCCAATATAGCGAGATCAGAAGGAGCATCCTCTATTTTAGGCTTTTCACTTACCCCCTTTATTTTATAAAACCTATTTGCAATTTTTTCTACTTTTACTATGCCGTAATTTGGTATTCTTTCAGGAGGCATTTTTTTTAATGCAAGAACAGGTCTTCCACATGTTAAAAACATCCTTTGAAGTTGTTCTAAACAAGGAATTTTTGAGTCAACAATATCATCACAAAAAGAAATTGCGCAAGGTTCCTTTGATAAAAAATCTTTTGCCTGAAAAATTGCATTAGCAACTCCTGTAGGTTTTTTTTGAGTGTATGTAAAAATCTTGAGACTACCTGCAATATTATTTATTTCCTCCAAGGCCTTAAGTTCCCTTTGCTTATTATTTTCCTTTAAAATTTGCTCTAAGTTTTCGTCTTTTTTAAAATCATCAACATCCTCTTTTTGATTTTTTCTTGTATTAAAAGCTAT
>JAQTWS010000099.1 GCA_028689175.1 Minisyncoccota bacterium | reverse complement strand
GCTCTTGCTTTTTTTAGGGAAAAATATGGAGAAAATGTCAGCGTTTATACCGTATTAGGTGATGATAACGAGGTTTATTCAAGGGAAATATGCGCCGGGCCACATATAGACTCTTCGAGCAAATTAGGCACATTTAAAATTGTAAAAGAATCTAGCTCGGGGGCTAATGTAAGAAGAATAAAAGCAATATTAATTTATTAAAAATCATGACAAAAATTATAGATATTGTTCCACCAAATACAAGTAAAAATAATGAAGTAAGGATTATTAAAAAAGAAAGGGTTAAAAAAAGAACAAATTTTCCTAAAATTTTAGCTCTAATTTTGTTTTTTACACTTGCTGGAACTACTTTAGCATTTTTAATAGAGGGAAGGGGAAATGTTGTTATATACCCTGCGACAAAAGATATAGGTCTTGAGGAGGTAATATATATTTCTGCGCAAGAGACAGGTATTGATTTTGAAAAGAATATAATACCAGGAGAGTATTTTGAAGAAAAATTAGATTTTGAAGATGCTTATGAGGCTACTGGATCTGATGAGTCAGCAACAAAAGCTGAAGGGACTATTACAGTTTGCAATGAACATCCCTCTTCAAAGCCATTAAAACTTGTTAAAGATACAAGATTTTTATCATCAGAAGGAGAGTTAACCTATAAGGCTGTGGGAGCATTTACAATTCCAGCCAAAACTGGAAATAATCCTGGGTGTGTAGAAGTTTCTGTTATTGCTGAAGAGGTTGGGGATAATTACAATATTAATTCTGGAACTTTTTCAGTTCCTGGATTAAAAAACACAGAATATTATACCACTATTTGGGCAGAACTAAAGAGTGACCAAAAGATAGAGGGAGGTTCAAGATCAATGCAAAGAGTTATTACAGAAAAAGATATTGATAAGGCTAAAGATTTATTTGAGGAAAAATATTTGGAAATTGCAAAAGAATCTCTAAAGAAAAATTTAGATGAGGTTGGTACTTACATATATCTTGATGAAGGATTTAAACAAGAATTTGATAAATTTATTATTTTAGGAAGCAAGGGAGATAAAGTTGATAGCTTTAAAATTCAAGCAACAATAACAACAAAAGTTTTGATTTTTAGAAAATCTGATATTGATAAATTTATAGAAAAGAAACTACTTTTATCTGAAGAGAATAGAGCCTTTGTTCCAAATAGTGTGTTTAAGGAATTTGCAAAAGATGAATCAGAAGAAAATACTTTAATTTTGAAAGTGAGCGCAAAGACATATCCTAAAATAAGTGAAATTTTGATATTAAATGATATTAAAGGGCAGGAGATTGAGGATTGCAAGAGTATATTAAAGAGCTTTCCTGAGATTAAAAGTGTTGATATCGCTGCTTCATTATTTTGGAAAAACAGACTTCCAAAAAATAAGGATAATATAAATATAGAAATTGATTTTGAAAAATAACTAAGTCCTTGAAAAAAGATTAAACTTCTGCTATTCTTTGGTTGAGGGTGCAAAATACAAACATTTATTATTTGGTTTAAAACACTTGACCAAATGGATTTTTTTTGTTATCCTTTCAAATATCGTATAAACATATATGGCGAAAAACGAACAAAAATTTAAAAAAGACGGTGTTGTGGCAGAAAGTCTCCCTAATGGTTTTTTTAGAGTTAAATTACAGGATAACGGAGACGAGGTTCTTGGGCACTTAGCTGGAAAGTTGAGAGTAAACAAAATTAAGATACTTCCAGGCGATAAGGTGGTAATAGAAATGACTCCGTATGATAATAAAAGAGGGAGAATAATTTTTAGAAAAAAATGAAAGTAAAAGCTTCTGTTAAAAAAATTTGTAATAGTTGTAAAATCGTCCGCAGAAAAGGACGTGTTTATGTGATTTGTACATCAAATCCAAAGCATAAACAAAGACAAGGATAAGAATAAATATATTTATGCCAAGAGTTTTAGGAGTACATATTCCAGATGAAAAAAAAATTGAAATTGCTTTAACCTATGTTTACGGAATAGGGAAAACTTTATCTAAAGAAATTTTAAAACAAGCTAATATTCCTTTGGATAAAAAGGCTAAAGATTTGACACAGGATGAACTTAATAAAATTAAAGAAGTTGTGGAAACCAATTACTTAGTAGAGGGAGATTTGAAAAGAGATGTAATGATGAATGTTAAGAGACTTAAAGATATTAATACATGGAGAGGGCAAAGGCATTCTAAAAAACTTCCTGTAAGGGGTCAAACAACAAGAGTTAATAGTAGAACTGTAAGGGGTAATAAAAGAACAACTGTTGGTTCAGGAAGAAAAGCAGCTCCTTCACCTAAATAATGACGAATTAATACTATGGGAAAAAAACATATAACACAACAAACAAAAGAAGAAATGATTAAGGAGGGTGAAGCTCTTGAAAAAGTATTTGAAAACGAGGCTGAAAAGTCAGTTTCAAAAAAAGCATCAAAGCAGGGAGCATTATATATTTTTAGTTCGTATAATAACACCATTATTACATTAACCGATCAATTTGGTAATGTTTTAGAATCAAAATCTGCTGGAAAATTAGGTTTTAAAGGAAGTAAAAAGTCAACTCCTTTTGCAGCCTCAAAAGTAGC
>JAQTWS010000098.1 GCA_028689175.1 Minisyncoccota bacterium | reverse complement strand
CTAAACAAGTTAATTCCTTAGAATAATCTAGGGAATTTTTTTATTGACCAAAATATAATAATTAGCTATATTATAATTATAATGAATTCAAAAGAATTAAGAAACATATTCCTAAATTATTTTAAAGAAAAAGGGCACAGGGTAGTTCCTTCTTCTTCACTTATACCAGAAGATAATACTGTTCTTTTTACAACAGCGGGAATGCAACAATTTTCTCCTTATCTTTCTTCTAAAAAAGATGTTTTAAAGGAGTTTCAAAGTAGGCATTTGTGTTCATGTCAAAAGTGTTTTAGAACAGGTGATATTGAAGAGATTGGAGACGACACTCATCATACTTTTTTTGAAATGCTTGGAAATTGGTCTATCGGACAAGATGAAAATGGATACTTTAAGGAAGGGGCGATTAAGTATGCTTTAGATTTTCTAATTAATAAATTAGGATTAGAAAAAAATAGGCTCCATATCACTGTTTTTAAGGGTGATTCTGTTATTCCCAAAGATGAGGAGGCGATAGAGCTTTGGAAAAAAAATGGAATTAATAAGATATATGAATTTGGACCTGAAGATAATTTTTGGGGACCAGTTACAAATGTAGGTCCTTGCGGCCCATGTTCTGAAATTCATTATGATAGGGGTGAAGAATATGGATGCAAGGATTGTGGACCTAATTGTGATCATTGTAAAAGATTTGTTGAAATATGGAATCTTGTTTTTATGGAATATTATAAGAACGAGGAGGGTGTTTATGAAAAATTAAAACAAACTAATATTGATACAGGAATTGGATTCGAAAGGCTTTTATCAATACTTAATCAAAAAAATTCAGCTTATGAAACAGATCTTTTCCAAGAATTAATTAATGAGATAGAAAAATATTCTACTTTTAAATATGCTGAGAATAAAACAGCATACAGAATCATAGCAGATCATCTAAGAGGCTCTTCATTTTTAATATCAGAGGGCGTTTTGCCTTCAAATAGCGATAGAGGCTATATCTTAAGAAGACTACTTAGAAGGATTATTAGGTATGCAAGAGCGGTTGAATTAGATTTAAACAATGTTCAAAGCTTAATTCATGTTGTTATAAATAAATATATCGATATATATGCTGAATTAAATGAAAACAACATTGTAGAGGTTTTTAATTCAGAAAGACAAAAATTTGAAAAAAGTTTAGAAAAAGGCTTAAAAGAATTTGATAAACTAAAAGAAATTAATGCTCATGATGCTTTTTTTATATATCAAACTTTTGGTTTCCCAATAGAGATGATTAAAGAAGAAGCGAAAAAGAAAGGAATTGAAATAGATGAGGAAGGTTTTAAGGAAGAAATTAAAAAACATCAAGATATTTCAAGAGCAGGTGCGGAAAAAAAGTTTGGAGGAGTTGGATTAAATGCTGGAGAAGGTGAAGCTAAACTTCACACAACAACTCATTTAATGCATCAAGCACTTCGCGATGTTTTAGGAGATCATGTCAAGCAAATGGGTTCGAATATTAATAGTGAAAGATTAAGATTTGATTTTTTTCATAATCAAAAATTAACAGAAGAAGAGATTAAAAAAGTAGAAGATCTTGTTAATGAAAGAATTAAAAAAGGTTTTAGAGTAAAGAAAGAGGTTAAGGCCTTGGATGAGGCTTTAAATTCAGGGGCTCTTGCTTTTTTTAGGGAAAAATATGGAGAAAATGTCAGCGTTTATACCGTATTGGGTGATGATAACGAGGTTTATTCAAAGGAAATATGTGCCGGACCGCATATAGACTCTTCGAGCAAATTAGGCATATTTAAAATTGTAAAAGAATCTAGCTCGGGAGCTAATGTAAGAAGAATAAAAGCAATATTAATTTATTAAAAATCATGACAAAAATTATAGACATTGTTCCACCAAATACAAGTAAAAATGATGAAGTAAAGATTGTTAAAAAGGAAAAGGTTAAAAAAAGAAAAAATTTCCCTAAAGTTTTAGCTCTAATTTTATTTTTTGTAATTGCTGGAACTGTTTTAGCATTTTTAATAGAGGGAAAGGGAAATGTTGTTATATACCCTGCGACAAAAGATATAGGGCTTGAAGAAGTAATATATATTTCAGCGCAAGAGACAAGTATTGATTTTGAAAAGAATATAATACCGGGGGAGTATTTTGAAGAAAAATTGGATTTTGAAGATACTTACGAGGCTACTGGATCTGATGAATCAGCAACAAAAGCACAGGGGGCTATTATGGTTTGTAATGAACATCCTTCTGAAAAGCCATTACAACTTGTTAAAGATACAAGATTTTTATCGTCAGAGGGAGAATTAACGTATAAGGCTGCAGGAGCATTTACAATTCCAGCTAAAACAGGAAATAATCCTGGATGTGTAGAAGTTTCTGTTATTGCTGAAGAAGCCGGTGAGAGTTATAATATTACTTCTGGAACTTTTTCAGTCCCTGGATTAAAAAATACAGAATACTATACCACTGTTTGGGCAGAACTAAAGAGTGATCAAAAGATAGAGGGGGGCTCAAGGTCAATGCAAAGAGTTATTACAGAAAAAGATATTGATAAGGCTAAAGATTTATTTGAGGAGAAGTATTTAGAAATTGCAAAAGAATCTTTAAAGAAA
>JAQTWS010000097.1 GCA_028689175.1 Minisyncoccota bacterium | reverse complement strand
TGGTAAAGCAGGTGAATCTAAAAAAGTAAAAATAGTTGATTGTAGTTGGAACTATTTAATAGGTCAATGAGCTTGTCTTTTGAAAGTCATTATATTATAATATTTATAATATGGCAAAACAAAAATCTTTTACTTTAATAGAACTACTTGTAGTAATAGTAATCATAGGAATACTTGCATGAGTTATTATGATCTCTACTTCTTCTTCAATTGATAAAGCTAACTTTACTAAAGCTCAAGCTTTCTCTTCTACTGTTCAAAATGAATTATTGTCTAATTTAGTATCCGAGTGGACTTTTGATAATGCTTCTAATATAGGAGAAGATACATGGGGTAATAATCATGGAACAGTTTATGGAAATCCTCAAATAAAAGAAGGTAATGATTGTGTATTTGGAAGGTGCTTAGAATTTGATGGAAATGGAGATTATATTAATTGTGGAAATAGTAATAATTTAAATTTTGAAACAAAAAGCTTTTCAATATTACTATGGTTTAAAACGAATGATCTTTCGGCTTCTTTTCCACGATTATTAGCAAAGGCGAATGGTTCTAGATATCAAGATACCAACGGCTATTGTATAACTAAAAATTCGACAAGTGGCCAAATAACATTTGCAGCTGGGGAGGGATACGAAAACGCGATTTCAAAATCTACTGTAAGCGGGATTGATCTATTTGATAGTAATTGGCACAATTTATTTATTACATTTGATGGAAATAATCTAAGAATATATAGAGATTCCAACATAGATTCTATAAGCATTTTTTCTAAAGATTTAACAAATAATTTAAATCTAATTATAGGTGCAACCTCTTCTGGACTAGATGGTTTTTTTACTGGTTCATTAGACGATATACGAATCTATGATACCGCATTATCCTCCTCCCAAATCAAACAAAACTACATCGCAGGTTTAAACTCAATGTTTGCAAATGGAAGCATGTCTAAAGAAGAATACAACGAGAGAATTAAAGCGCTTGCAATAAAATAAAAAGCCTTTAAAGGCTTTTTAAAATAAGCTTCGTATTTTATATCAATCATTTATCCTTCTAACGTATTCTCCTCTTTCTGTATTGATTTCAATAACATCGCCTTCATTTATAAAAAGAGGAGCATTCATAATCGTTCCATTTTCAAGAGTGATGGATTTACTTCCGGATGCAGCTCTGTCCCCCTTAACTCCTGGGGTAACTTCTATCACTTTTAACTGTACTTTAATAGGAAGTTTTACATTAATAATTTTATCATTAAATAGAATAGTTTCTACTATTTCATTTGGTTTTAAGAATTTTGATTCTTCTCCAATTTGTTCAGTAGTTAACTCAAATCTATTTGAAGGATTACCCACTTCTGAAAAAACAAACTTTCCTTTATTGTTATAAATAAATTTAGCTTCTTTTTTTTCAATATTAGCTTCTTCAAATTCTTCCCTTGGTTGAATAGTTTTAGAAATCACTGCACCAGTTGCTAAGTTTTTTAATTTTGTTTGAAGATAAGAATGTCCTCTTCCTTTAAACACAGACTGAGCCTCTACGATTTCATATGGCTGATCATTAATTGTAATTATTTTTCCTTTAATAAGCTCTGAGTATGATAACATATTTTTATTTTTATTTTATTATTTTCCATTTAATATCTTTTTCATCACCGGCAAATTCAAGCCATTCGCCTTCATCATTTATCACAAACCATTTCTTTTTTATTTGAGACCAAACCATTGGCTGATTATTATAGAATGGTTTTTTGATTACTTCTTTTGGCTTAAGTTTATCTAATTCTAACCATTTTTTAAAAACAGTTTCAATAGAGTAATCTAAGTTTCTAGACTTTGCCCATTTTGAAACTGTTGTAATTGCTTCTTTTGCTTTCTTTTTTGATCCCGCAAGTTCAATCAGTTCTTTTGCTGGTCTTGTAAATCTTGAATATATTATTTTTCTTTTTTTAGAATCTTCTTTAATTTGATCCAGTGTATATCCTTTAGTATAAAAGAAATGATTTACTACTTCTTGAATTTCTGTTTCTCGTTTATCCTTCATAGGGCACTTATAATATTATTATAGAAATCTTTAACTTTTTCAAGTTCTTTCAATCCTTTTTTAGTGATCTTGTACATTCTTCTTCGTTCCATTTGTTTGCTTATAACAAGCCCTTCTAACTCAAGGGCATAAAGGACTCTGTAGGGCGTTATTTTCCCTGGCCTGAATCCAAATCTTTTTTCTATTACAGATGGAAAATCCCAGCCGTGATAGGGCTTTTCTTTTAGCAGGATTAAAATATATATCCATAAGTTTCCTTTTGTATTATGTTTTTTTAGTCTTGAAAGTGGATCCATAGGGTTGACAATTATATTTTACACTTGTAAAATAAATTTAACAAGTCTTATACTTTAATAATAAATAATAATTTGAAATAAGTAAATATATGGATAAAAAAATTAAGGTAGCAATTGCAGGTTTAGGCAACTGTGCAAGCTCGCTCATCCAGGGATTAGAATATTACAAGAATGTTGATAATGATGATGAATTAGTCCCAGGATTGATGCATAATATAATTGGAGATTATAAAATATCTGATATCGAAATTGTGGCAGCATTTGATATTGA
>JAQTWS010000096.1 GCA_028689175.1 Minisyncoccota bacterium | reverse complement strand
TAAAAAAATTTGGTTTAATAAACAGTTTTCAATTAATTGAAATCTATCTTTTTCAAAATCATCAAAATTCAAGTGCGCATGGGTGTCTATAAATTTTTCCATACATAAACAATAACAAAAAAAGAAAGCTTGTACAACTTTCTTTTTCAAAAAAAATTTTAAAATTATTTTTGAGACAAGGCTTCGATCCTTGCGTTATATTCTTCTTTTGAAATCAATTCCTTACTTAATAAAGAATCTAAACTTGCGATGTAGTTTTGTTTGATTTGAGAAGAGGATAGAGCTGCGTCATAGATTCTCACATCATCTATTTGACCACTAAAAAGTTGCGACTGTGTCGAGTAACTTGGGAATCTCCCTATTTGAACGGCGCTTTCTCCTACTTTAAATAATGATCCAGAAGATGCTGTTCCTAAATTGTCAAATTTTCCATTAATAAATATTTTTGCTGTCTTTGAATCATTATCGTAGGTTGTTGTTATAAAATACCAAATATTACTTTTTAAATACGTATTAGACTTTACTAACGGATAAGGTGATAATTGCCTAAAATACGCACTAAATATTCCATTTGTTGAAGCATCTATTTGATGAGCGTAAACAGCCCCGCCGCTTTGATTATTTTTACCAAAAACCGTTTGATGTGTCGATTTATTCACATCATTTGAATTAATCCATGCTGTCATTGTTAAACCATTACTAATATCTAAAGATGAACCTCCTCCACAATCAATATAATCATTCACTCCATCAAAAGATAAAACATTACCCATTTGCTTATCATTAACTATCTGAGGACAAGCTGAAGAAGAACAAGTTGTTACTGTTCCATCGTAGAATGTTCCATTATTATTTCCCCATTTATCATTAAGTGTCCATGTTGTGTCTTTAGTAACATGATCAGCATCCCATGCTGATACCATGTTAGCGGCTAGATTGTTTTGAATACTTTCTTCAAATACTTTTACTTTAGCAATATTAGCTTTTTGAATTGAAGAAGAAGTAGAGATCATAATAACTCCTGCGAGTATTCCTATGATTACTATAACTACAAGTAGTTCTATTAAGGTAAATGATTTTTGTTTATTCATGTATATTTATGACTTATTTTTATCAATTAAAATATACCATATATATATATAACAAGTACAAATGTGAAAAACTAATCTTTTAGGTTTATCAGTTTTTTAATTATGTCCGGAGTTTCTTTTTTAAAAAACTCTTTCACTTTGTCCCAGGTTGCATCAAAATATATAATAGGATCTGGATCGCTTTCTGCGTCCTCAAAATATGTTAAACTTTTTAGAATATGATGATAATCATGAGCAACAGAAGGATATTGGTGTTTTAATTTTTTAATTACATTTTCTAAATTTTCAATATTATTTGCATACCAGTACAAATCAAAAAAATCTCTTTTTTTGCCACGCTGAGAAATTACAATAATCTTCATCACTGAAACATCTGAAGGCTCTAAAATCCTAACTCCACCATAAGTAATAAAATCTTTTTTGGGAACGAAAAAAGGATACGATATGAAGCTTACTTTTGCTTTAAATAATCTAACATAAACAGTATCCTCCTTGTTAATATCTGTAACCAAATTTTCTGCCAAAGAAAGATTTTTTAATAGCTTTACATTATTAAAAGATTTATCTTTAGTAAAAAAATCGAGATCAACTGATTTGCGATGCCCCATACTTAAAGCTAACGCTGTTCCGCCAGCTAAATAGAAATTAGAATTGCGCATCCAATCTTGAGATGCAAGATATTCTAATGCAACTTTCGTTTCTTTTGGCAAAACATCAAAATGGAGTTCTATTTTTCCGCTAGAATAAGGCTCCATAAGCTTCTTGTATCTTTTCTAATTGATCTTGAATTGTTTACCACATCTTTAATTAATTTTTTATCATAATAGTCCCACATCCATTTTACCTCCTTATCATTTCCCAAATCTAAGATTCTCTCGATTATATATCGCGCATTTTTCTCTTTATCTATTTTTTTAGGATCTGTATCCCAGAATAATGATTGCCTGAATTTCATATATTTATGATACCATGAATGGCTATTATTTCAATCTTGGAAACAATATTTCTTTATGAATTACATTGATTTCATTTTCATCATCTCCTAAAAATAATAAAATCTTTTTTGAGGTTTCTGGTAAAAATGGATCAAGCATTAAAGCAATTTTTTTTATTCCATAAATTAACTTAGAAAATATTTCAATAAGTTCTTCCTTGTTGTTAATCTCCCAAGGTTTTGTTTCTTCAATGTATTTATCTAAAGATCTTTGCAAACTCCAAATTGTATTTATGGCTTCATTAAATTCAAAAGCGTTTAAATGTTCATCACACTTTAAAATATAGTTGTTAATTTCTTTTTTAAAGTCCTCGTCAATAATTAATTTTTCTTTTTTTAAATTTTTCTTTTCAACTAAAGTTAAAACTCTAGAAACTAAATTTCCAAGTCCTGAAGATAAATCTGAATTATATTTATTTTCAAATTTTTGATAAGAAAAATCACCATCTCCAGTTGTTTTGAATTCGCTTAAAAGAAAATATCTTACTCCATCCGTACCGTATCTAGAAGTCAACTCAAAAGGATTAATT